>JBIKWV010000120.1:0-8748 GCA_044356135.1 Elainellaceae cyanobacterium | reverse complement strand
GTCATCCCTTTGCAGTGACAGGAAACGCCAGCATCGTACAGGGCGTCCCCTTGAAGTCAAAGTCGCGCAGGTGGGTCATCCCCAACTTCTGGGTGTGTGCTTTGAACGATCGCCCATTCGTGCGCGCCACAAAGGCCACACCCACCTCGTACTGTTTCGCCGCCTGCATCAGCAGTTCCCTGTACATACCATTCAGCACTCCTGTCCCCCGGTAGGGAGCCGCAACACAGACGGGACCGTAGAGAAAGGATTGGTACTCGCTGAGCAGCCGTCCCTGAAATGGCGTTTCGGGGTACAGGTTAATCATCGTCCTCAGCAGGGGAAACCGCAGATTGTAGGGAACGGTTGTACCGCCCAGGTAGCCTGCAATCGCCCCTCCATTCCCTCTCTGATCCACCGCTTCATCGACAGCCACGACTACCACCAGATCTTTGTTTGCACTGGCGATTTGTTCAACCGTCCATTCAATCGACAAAAATCCATCCTGTCGCTGCTCCGGAGGCAGATTCTGCCACAGGTTGTCATGGTGCAGCTTGGCGATCGCTGGATAATCTGCTTCAAGGGCACGTCTGTAATGCATTTCACCTTCCTAGCGCTACGCTAGAGTCTACAGCCTTCATAAACAGGATGTGAACAGGGGCACCCCCTCAAGGGGGAACCTCCCCTGCACCCCGTTCACATCAGCACAAGAAGGCAACACAACATTTCGGTGAGGCAAACGGGTGCTACCGTCAAAATCTCAGAAAACTGCTCCTCCCCCACTACAACGGGTTCTGGGCCGAGTCAGTGCCTACCGCTGGACGGCGCTGGGGGCGCTGCTTAGCTCCCTGCTGCTGACGGCAGCCTACGCGGTGACCCCCCAACTGTTCCGCTGGGCGATCGACCAGGGGATTACCCAGAAAGACCTTCAGGTGGTGCTGGCGAGCGGCTTCTGGATGGTGGTGGCGGCGATCGCCAGGGGCGTGTTCAACTTTGGGCAGAGCTACTGGGCTGAGGCGGCTTCCCAGGGGGTAGCCTACGACCTGCGGAACCGGATTTTTAGCAAGATTCAGAACCTCAGCTTCAGCTATCATGACCAGTCCCAGACCTCGCAACTGCTGACGCGGGTGACCAGCGATATCGAGCAGATTCGCTCCTTCCTCAGCACCAGCCTGATGCAGGTGATCAGTGCTGTAGTGACGTTAGTCAGCATTGCCACCATTCTGTTATTGATGAACTGGCAACTGGCGCTGATTACGCTCACCGTCGTGCCCATGGCGGGGTGGCTGCTGGCACGGTTCTTGCAGAAGAATGGCAGTCTGTTTCGCCTGGTGCAGGAGCAACTGGGCGACCTCAACGCAGTACTCCAGGAGAATCTGTTTGGGGTGCGGGTGGTCAAGGCGTATGTGCGGGAGTCGGCGGAGGCCGATCGCTACACCCAGCGCAACGATGAACTGGTGCAGACAAACATGAAAACAATCCGCGCCATTCGCAACACCTTTCCCTTCATCTTTTTGCTGAGCAATCTGGTGGCGGTGGTGGTGGTGGGTTATGGCGGTGCTCAGGTCATTGGCGGGACGTTTTCAGTGGGGGAACTGGTGGCGTTCAACTCCTACCTGCTGCTGATTTTGCAGCCTGTGCTGTTGATTGGCTTTGCAGCTCCAGCGATCGCCCAGGCCGCTGCTTCTGCTACCCGCGTTTATGAAGTGGTGGATGCGGAGATCGAGATTCAGGATCGTCCCGGTGCAGCCCCTTTTACCAACTGCGGCGGCAGAATTACCTTTGAGGATGTCTGGTTTCGCTATCCGGGGTCAACGGTTGAGGCACTGAAAGAAGTCTCGTTTGAGACGAAACCGAAGGAGTTGATCGCCATTCTGGGCATGACGGGTTCTGGGAAAAGCACCATCATGAACCTGATTCCCCGCTTCTACGATGTGACACGGGGTGCCGTGCGGATTGATGGCCACGATGTGCGGGATTTCACGCTGAAGAGTCTGCGATCGCACATCGGCATTGTGTTTCAGGAGAGCACCCTGTTTTCCGGCACCATCCGTGACAACATTGCCTACGCCAAACCCGAAGCCTCGCTAGAGGAGGTGATCGCAGTCGCCAAAACTGCTCAGATCCACGACTTTGTTTCCGGTCTTCCCGATGGCTACGACACGATTGTGGGGGAGCGCGGCGTGGGGCTGTCGGGTGGCCAGAAGCAGCGAATTGCGATCGCCCGCACGCTACTCACCGACTACAGCATTCTGATTCTGGACGACAGCACCTCTGCCGTCGATGCCCGCACTGCGGTGCAGATCCAGGAGGCGCTGGACGACCTGATGCGCCAGAAAACCTGCACCTCTTTTGTGATCGCCCAGCGCATCAGCACAATTCAGAACGCTGACCGAATTCTGCTGATGGACAAAGGTCGGCTGGTGGCGCAGGGGACGCACGAGGAACTGATGCGATCGAGTTCACTGTATGGCGCGATTCTGGAGTCTCAGGTTAAGCGATCGGTGTCTTCGGCGCGGGTGTAGATCGCAATGGAAATGACAATTACCTTTACCCCGATCTTAAAGCTGCATAGAATTGGAGGCGGTGTAAGGTGATGGAATATGGAAAGGGGATCAATTACTTTTCTTCGTTATGCAGGAAGTAAGAGACGTTCATTAAGTTATATAAAGGAATACTTACAGTCTCCCAACTCAATTCCTGGAAGGTACATAGATCCTTTTGTGGGGGGAGGAGGTATTTTCTTGTCTCTGGACTTCAAAGCGGCTCTTTTGTCAGACATTAATCGAGAGTTGATGGATTTGTACAGAGCCATAAAGCAAGACCCGCTTAGAGTTTGGTCGATTTTTGAAAGTTATCCACCGACCAAGAAGGACTACTATAGAATCCGCAACAACAAGAAAGCTAGCCAGTTAGACCTGATTGAACGGGCTGCAAGGACATTGTATCTAAATCGAACTTGTTTTAGAGGTTGGTGGCGTTATAACGCTCAAGGGCAATTTAACGTAGGCTATGGCGGTCAAGGGCGACGATGGGCTATCACTAGAGAGGACCTAATTGCTGTTTCCCATAAATTGGAAACAGCAACCCTTCAAGACGGAGATTTTGAAGATGTCATAAATTCATCACAGCCTGGCGATTTTGTGTTTGCCGACCCTCCGTATCAACCTGGGGAACGGGGGATGAGCCACGAGCATTATGTTTACAATCGATTTGGGTACGATAGTCATAAGCGTTTGGCTGAAACGCTGAATAATGCTTCAGCTAGAGGCGTAAGGTGGGCTGTAACAACCTCTTCGCATCCTGATATTCTTAGCTTGTTCTCAGATACAAACATCATCAGCTTACCTAAAGATCCCTTCAAACGCCTGAGAGATGGGCTTGAAGGTTCTGGAGAAGTCCTAATTCTTAACTATTCAGGAAATACATAACCCATGAAGACATTCCTAGAAGAAGCGGTGACTCAACATCATCCACTGCGTATTCTCAGAGATTTTCTCAAGCAGGAGTTAGCTAACGAGCAAGCTAAGAAATATGATGATTTAAGGTTTGTTGGCTACGTTCTAGACATTGGGTATGACTCCGCAACAATCATTACAGCAGATCGATTCAAAATCAATGTCGGAGGTGTTCCAAGAAATTCACTGCTTATAATGACTCCTTCAAACCTTGAATCTCTTCCGTTACATTTCACGATGCTCCGTGTCTTAGAATCTGCTCCGACTCCACTTTCTAAAGAGGTTCAGCAAACATACTTTGAGTTACAGAAAAAATCTATGCCGGAGTTAGATGTTTTTACTCAAAGTGAGTTACAATGGGGAGCTTTAAAGACTGGAATTCTTGGAATGTTTTATGAGCATCTTGAAAGAGAAAACACAGTCGAATTCTCCGGAGATGTTAATAATTTTGTTAGTGCCCATAAATACAGAATTTATGCACCCGATAATAAGCTATTAGATCTTATTGTTAATTCTCTTGTTCCTGATGAAAACCGTTTTGAACTTGGTGAACTTAGATTAACTGAATGTAGGCTCGGCTATAAGAGACAGCAGCAGGGTGTTAAAGTTTTTGTGTCTGCCAATGACTTTAAAGGCACAAGAACAGCGATGTTTGGAAAGACTCGATTGGGTAAGAGTAATGTTGTAAAACTCATCGCTGAAAGTTTAATAAAAACAACCGAGCAAGCGAAAGACGTAGGACAACTCATTTTTGATATTAATGGTGAGTACGCCAATGACAACCCTCAAGACGGTAATCTTTCTCTAAGAAGTGGTTATCCAAATCGCTGTTTTATCTATGCTCTAAATCCTCGTAAGAATACACGTTCTAATCCATTAAAACTAAATTTTTATGAACAGCCTGACAAGTGCCTTCCAATTATTGCCAGCCTTTTAAGACAGGACAACAGAGCCTCTGGATACATCCAATCTTTTGCCAGTGTTGAGCTTCCTTCAATTGAAGAGGTTAAAGAACTCTCTGACGTTGGCGATAAGATCAGGGCAATTAGGAAGTTCCAAATATACTGGGCTATTTTGAAGAAAGCTGGATTTGATGTTGATGAGACCCGTCTAATTGCTAGTGCTCCAAGTGGAGGGAGAAATACTAGAGGTGTGAATCCAGGTTTCAGTGATGCTTTGCGGCAAGCAGCTTACGGTGCTGCAAATATTACACAAATACCATCGCAGGTTAGAACACTTGTTGAGCTACAAAGAGAATTGGAGTTAATCAATCGCTTTCGTCGAGATAATCCTGGTCATGCAGCTCTAAATTCTAGTAGCGGTAATGCGACATTTGAAGCAGATCACATTGCTCTTTTAGAGTTTCTAGAACCTCAGCCCGGTCGTAGTGGTGTTACTCTCCTTCAACCATATAGGATTTATCATGACCCCCAAGCAGGGGATTTTATAGTTGAGATACTCCAGCATTTGGATAGCGGTCAGACAGTGATTCTAGATCTAGGCAACGCTAATCCTCAAGTGATGACTTATTTTTCTGATGAACTGTCCAAAGCGGTCTTTAAGCATCAGGTGGATAAATTCACAAATAATGAACTTGGTAGTCATTATATTCAACTGTATTTTGAGGAAGCTCACAACTTATTTCCTCAAAATGAAGATGTAACTACAATCTATAGCCGCTTTGCAAAAGAGGGGGCAAAATATCATCTGGGAATGGTTTATTCAACTCAATCACCAACTACAGTGAACAAAGATTTGTTGGCGCAGACTGAGAACTTCTTCATTGCTCACCTATCTTCCCAGGATCAGGTCAATGCTTTGGGTAAAGTGAATGTTGCCTATGAAAGTCTCAAGGGGGACATTTTGCAAGCTAAAACCCCCGGTTACATGAGGATGCTAACTCGTTCTCACCGTTTTGTAGTATCAGTTCAGGCGAGAAAATTTGTTCCACCGAACTCTGCATCTAATGGTTCTTTGAATGGGGGAAGTTAAAGATGCCATATCCAGCAGGAAACAGATTGCCAGGTGAAAGAGCAAGTCGCTTAGGACATTTGGAAGTTTTGAAGAGCGAGTTAGTAAATCGCCTCTGTGAAAGCTTTGAAAATCCTGAGTCTACAACTGAACCATCTAATGTTGCTTGGGAAGCAGTTCCATCTACAGGTACGCCACTCAAGATTGTTTTTGGTGTAGACGGCTCAATGCAACCAATTCGATCTGAAACACAACCTTACAAAGAGCTTGCATTTGTCAAAACTGCAATATTAAAGGTTGATAGTGTTGCATTGGCAAAGGTTGATCGTGAAAATCCACATCCTTTCGCCCTCAGAGATATCTTGGCAGATTCGGCTTCACACCATGCTACAGTTTTCCCGCTAAAAAATGTCTCAATTTCTGGAATATCTACTTACCATGCAATTCGACAAATAATTTTTGAGTCTGTCAATGACCCATCTCTTGAGGGCGAACCTTTAGAAACTCTTAAGTGGATAGCCTATGAGAAATGGAATGATAAGCCTAAAGAACTAGATAAATTTGGTTGCCCTCACTGCAAAACGACTAAGGCAACTCTTCCATATGATGCTGAGGAGGGTTCTTGTCCTGAATGCGGCAATCATCTATTCCTAACTGATATGTTGGGTTTTCATTTGGAAATGGCAGAAGATTCTGCTCCTTCGAGTATTGCTATGTCTTATATGGCGATACATGAGACTCTTTTACTTTTCACAGCTATTCGATATTTTTGGCAAGAGCGTCAAGATTCATTAGCTAGATGTCTTTTTGTGAAAGACGGACCTCTATATCTCCGCGCACAATATTCTAAGCTCGTCAACCCAATTCGGAAGTTTCTAGTTCATGCTAGACATAGTGGCTATCCGATTCATTTAATTGGTCAAGAAAAAACAGGAAAATTTTATGACCATCTACAAATGATTGGTAGGGATGCTCCGTCTGGATGCTTGTTTATTCCTGACGGGCGTTATATTAATCGAGAAATCAATCACAGTCCGGATGCTAGAACACCATATGGCAAAGATACAAATTACGGAGTAAAGGTTTTTGTAAAATTTAATGACTATCACCAGATGGTTCTAAATATTCCGACTACTAAAAATATTCTAAATCCATATCTTGAAAGCCCAAAATTAGAAGATTTGATTGGTGCTGCCAACATATTTGCAACCCTACCAGAACTCCTCAGTTATCGACATGAAGGTGGCTTACTGCCTGTAGAGTTAGCAAATGGAGTAGCTTCTCTATCTACATATCCCTCTCCTCGAATTCTGAAAATGTTCGCTGAGGAAAGTTTTAAGGCATCTATATAGGAGATAGGAGGACTGTAATAATGACTGAACTGCTTGAGCGAGTGATCGCCCAACTGAAAACTCTTCCAGATGAAGAACAGGATGCGATCGCAGCTCGTCTACTGGCTGAACTGGCAGATGAACGGATATGGAAAGCCCAGTTTGAATCCACAACAGAGAACCAATGGGATCTCATGGCTGAGATGGTGCGACAGGAAATTGCTGCTGGTGATATCTCACCTTTAGCTGAAGTTTTTCCCACTCAGCCTGAGCTATGAAGTCAAGTGTGACAAAGGCGTTTCGCAAGAAACTGAATGATCTTCCTGCATCAGTGCAAGAGCAAGCTGCTAAAGCCTATAAACTCTGGTGTTCAGATCCTTACCACAATAGTCTTCAGTTCAAACGGGTTAGCCAGCGTCAACCGATCTATTCGGCTCGTGTAAGCTTAGACTACCGAGTCCTTGGTCTGTTGGAGGGTGATCACATTTACTGGTTTTGGATTGGTGTGCATGCAGAGTACGACGAGTTGCTTCAGCGATTGTAGCAACAGCAGCCTTACAGTTCATGGGTATGAATGGAACAGAGCTTATCTGCAAAATTCCAGCTTTGCTGGCAACCAATCGCCTACTCAGCATCAATTCAGATTACGGAACCAGGCGCTCGATCGCCATCTCAACATCAGAAAAAGCCAGAGGGCAAATCGTCCCCTGAGTAAACTCCTGCCTGGAGCAGTAGCGTCCCTGTACCGGGTCACGGAATACCACCAGAATGCCATCCTTCAGATTCACAACCCAATACTCCGGGATTTCGGCTTCCGCGTAGATTTCAGCTTTGATACCCAGGTCTTTCTCCAGACTGGTGTTGGAGTATTCAATCAACCAAAAAACGTTTTCAGGATAGGGATGGTGCTTCGCGTAACCATCGGTTGTCCTTTGAACGATCGCCAGATCTGGCTCTGGTTCAGAACCATTCGGTAGAGTAATCGGGGCACCCACACGAACCTGAACGCGATCGCCCAAAGAGCGCCACAGAATCTCCTGAGCGTCCGTGCGTTTGCTGGCGTGTGGGATTCCCTCTGGCGACATCTGAACAATTTCCCCGCGCAGCAACTCCACCCGCTCATCATCTAGCACCCCCGCTTCAACCATGCGGTGATACTGTTCCAACGTCCATTTCACCTTGATTGCCGTCATAACGACACTTCTCCGGGACGCTGAGCAGGTGCGATCTCTTCGAGATACCCGCAAGGGGTTGCTTGAACTACTGAAGGGCGAACGAGGGGACTCGAACCCCCGAGTGGCGGAACCACAATCCGCTGCCTTAACCACTTGGCTACGCTCGCCATGATACTAGAGTATACCATTTTGGTGTTTTTTGTTGCCAGTGGGAGCGGTCTGAATCAGGAAAAAGCTTACTGGGATGGGATAGTGGCGATCGCCCACCGCTTCGCAAAACACCCACTGCATCCCGGCAACATTGTCTCCAGAATTTGAGTCTTATACTCAAAAGGGGCGCTGATTAGAGAGGGTTATGGCAAAACTGAACGTTGGACTGGTTCTGGTAGGGATGGCGATCGCCGGGGTTGGCGTCGCATCGGCATCAACCAATCCCGATGAGGCCACCTATCACAATTACGCGACTGCCCGTCTGACCAGTCATCTAAAAACCAACATCTGTCCCCAGGCTCCCAACCTGTTTGGCAACAACCTGGAAGAGGAGTGTAAGCAATTCCTGAACAACAACCAGAAACAAATCAAGCAGATGATTGCCTCAGAGACGACGCGAGACAATTACCTGTTCCTCAGCATCTATAGCACCCGGCTGTCTGCCGAAGGCTTGCTGCCCGCACCCATCAGTCAACTCCTGCCCTCCTACCAGTTTCAGACGGTAGGGGTATTTCAACAGTTTTTTACCATCAAAGCAGAACGCCAGTAGGGGGCAACTGCCGTTGCCCCCTAGTAGTTCGCCAAGCGAACTTTGCCTGGTTGAAAAACTTTGCCTGGTTAGTG
>JBIKWV010000226.1:0-6766 GCA_044356135.1 Elainellaceae cyanobacterium | reverse complement strand
GCCCGGCCCCCCCCAGGGGGGCCACGCTCACACAATTTCATAGCTCAAATCAGCGGGTATTGTGTGAACCCACGGGCAGAGGCGCTGGTGGAGCCGAGTGCCTGTGGTCAGGATGGCAGCTACATCCGTGCTTCTGAATTGCTTAACCGAACGACGATCTACGATGCGCCGGGCGGCATCGCAGCACATTACCTACCTGGAACTGATGTTGACGGTTCAGGGTAGCGAGGTGCGGCAGCTCGGTCGTGAGGTGGGGTGGAAGCCTGACTTTGCAGAGATGCAGCGGCAGTTGATGAATCGGGGTTTGATGGATCTGGTGGCCAAAGAGAGTCAGCAGTTTGCAGATCTGGAGTGCCAGGTGGCCAGCACCCTGGGCTGCGGTACGCCAACTGCTCAACCCGGCTGTGGGGTGACGGTGCGCTATTTACATCGATGACAACGATACGCTAGTAGTCCACCAAAGGAACTTTGCCTGGTGCGAAAGGTATCAGAAGCCGGGGGGCTTGAAGCCCCCCGGCTTCTACCACCCCGCAGAGTTTGCTTGGCGAACCACTAGACTTTGCAGCGGAACCGAGTTCAATATTGCACTGCGTAGTCACCTATTGACACTGTGCTTTCAAGTCGGTGGAGACAGACGCGATCGCCCGACCGTCGCTCAATTTGTAAGTCCGCACAAAGATATCGGGCTGCACTCCGCGCATTTTTCCACCCTGTTCAACAATGACGCCACCCTGCTCAAATTTCTGTGGACTGGCGGCAGGCCCCTGAAACACAAATTCACCAGGAATATAAATGGCTTGATTGATGTCGCGTTCGTCCCGTTTCTTAAATCCGTAAGCTGCAACTTCTTTGCCATTGACTGTGGGAATTTCGCCTGCGATGACCGGAGTCATCTTTTCCTGCACAAATGATCGGGTGGAGTTGTACATATCCACCAGCCCAAGCTGCTGTTGTGCAAAGGTGAGAACCTGCTTCAGTTCATCCAGCGTCAACTCGTTGGGGTCTGGCTTTAGGGATTGGACTTTTTCATACAGTTTCTGCGCCTGCTCCTGAGTCACCTCGTTGATGATAATCACCCCTTCTCCGTCGCCTTTGACCGCCTGCCAGGATTTGTCCTTCCCGTTGAAGAAGACGAGGCCGCGATCGCCCACGGGTTCTCCTTTGTAGTCGAGAATGGGCTGACCTGCCTTCTCATAGCTGACCGGATAAACGAGCGGTTCTCCTGCATCGCCCAGTGCCGGAACAGGAAGAATGAATTTTTGGGCGTTTGAGATGACAGGTGTGCTGAATCCCTGCCCAACTTGCAAATCCGTCGGTGCGATCGTCCGGACGCCTGCCTGATTTTGCTGGGTGAGTTGTGTTGAGCATCCCTGCGGTGCTGCACTTTGCTTTTCTACCGTTTGCACCGAACCACAGCCAACCAGCAGCGATATCGGTAGCAAGAAGCCTAGAAGTCTGATTTCCATCAATGCAGCCGGAGATTCAACATTCATATCTTACCGTCCCTACGGTTGTCCTAAGACTTTGCAATCCTCGCTACAAAAATTGCCGCCCATCTCTATCACATTAGAAACCAGTTCTTCTTTCATCCACTCCTATGCTGGTCACTCAAGAGCCTCTCCTGCGACGCTTCTGGTACCCCGTGATGCCGATCAGTCTGCTGTCGTTTGAAAAGCCTCAGCCCTTTGTGTTGCTGGGTGAGAAGCTGGCGCTGTGGCTGGATGCCGATGGTCAGCCAGCGGCGGTGAGCGATCGCTGCTGTCACCGCTCCGCCCAGCTCTCAAAGGGCGTGGTGGTCAACGGCTGCATCCGCTGTCCCTACCACGGCTGGTCCTACAATGGAGCGGGAGCCTGTACGAATGTGCCTCAGCTAGAGACGCCAATTCCTGACTCCTATCGGGTGCCTGCCTTCCAGTGCGTGCAGCGCTACGGCTACGCCTGGGTCTGTCTGGATGAAAACCCGCTGCAACCGATCCCCGACATTCCCGAAGCCAGTGACCCGGCGATGCGTCAGATTCCCCAGTTCTACGAGCGCTGGGAGTGCGCGGGCCTGCGCGTGATGGAAAACTCCTTCGACAATGCTCACTTTAGCTTTGTCCATGCTGCCTCCTTTGGTGACCAGCACCAGCCGCGCCCCGCCTCCCTGAAAATTACCCCGACGGACTACGGTCTGAACATGCAGACCCAGGTGGATGTGGTGAATCCTCCCATCCAGCAGAAAAACCTGCAAATGGTGGAGGCCGTCACTGTGCGGACGATGAACTCGAACTGGTACATGCCCTTCACCCGCACGCTCAAGATTACCTATCCCAACGGGCTGGTTCACCTGATTTTTACGTCCGCCACACCAATCAGCGATCGCGCCTCCCAGATCGTCCAGTTCTGCCTGCGCAACGACACCGAAGCCGATGCAAAGGCCGAAGACATCATTGCCTTTGACCGTCAGGTGACTTTAGAAGACCGGGAGGTGCTGGAGTCCACTGACTACGATGTGCCCCTGTCGCTGACCGTCGAACAGCACATGCCCTCTGACCAGCCAGGAGTTGTTATGCGCAAAAAACTGGCCGCGCTGCTGAACAGTCATTGAGGGCTGTGGATTTAATCACCTGTGGGGCAGGTGTCTCACCTGCCCGGACGGGCAAGATGCCCATCCCACAAAAATCTCTGCGCCTTTGCGGTGAACTTAACCAGATGTATCCCCAATCTGCGCGAAAGCCACCTCGCCAAAAATCGCCTCGTAGTTCCGGTAGAACTTGAACTCCAACAGGTTATGAAAGGGGTCTTCCAGAAAAAAGGTGCGGTGCTCCAGCGGAGAGCCGGGGAACCGATGTTTGGGCTGCTGGTAGAACTGGAGCGATCGCCGCTGTGCCCGCTCCAGTATAGTTTCCCAGTCAGTTTCAGAGGTGAAAATCAGGCCGAAGTGGCGGGGGTAAATGCCCTTCTGGGGCTGCAACGGTTCGTGGGTGACGTGCCCCACCAGTTGGTGGCCGTGGAGATTGAGAATCACAGAGTTTTCGTTTGCCCGTCCCGCTGTACAGCCCAGGCCATCAACGTAGAACTGCTTGGCCTGAGTCACATTCGAGATCGGGAATGCCAGATGAAAGAGAACGCTGGACATAGGGCTTGACGCAAAGTTCTTGAAATAATCGCACACTGCATCCATTCTTGCGTCATAAATAGAGGAAGCAATTGGCGCTGCACAAATTCTACCGATTTACCTCCTATGGATGCCCTGCAACCCTGGCTGGTGGCGATCGCCCTCAACACCGTTCTTCTGGGAATCGTCTGGTTCCTGCCCAAAAAGCTGCTGACGCCTGCGGGGATTGCCCACGCCTGGGTGCTGGGAGTGATCCTGTGGGGCACGCTGGGCTGGCGCGGTTACGCCGTGATGGCCTTTTATTTTGTTGTGGGGTCAGCGGTGACGCGGGTGGGTCTGGCCGAAAAAGAGGCAGCAGGTATTGCCGAGAAGCGTTCGGGGGCGCGGGGGCCAGAAAACGTCTGGGGGTCGGCGCTGATCGCTACCTTCTGTGCGCTGGGAGCCTACACGGTGGGATTGGACCCTGACCTGGCGACTGAGGGACTGGCGGGGCTGCTGATTCTGGGGTACGTGGCCAGCATGAGCACGAAACTGGCGGACACCTGCGCCAGCGAGATTGGCAAAGCTTACGGCAAACGCACATTTCTGATCACCACGTTTCAACCCGTCCCACGGGGAACGGAGGGGGCGGTTTCTCTGGAGGGGACACTGGCGGGACTGGTGGCTGCTGCTGCGATCGCCGCTCTGGCCTGGGCCGTGGGTCTGATTACACCCATCGGAATTGCCATTGCGATCGCTGCTGCCTTCATCGCCACCAATTTCGAGAGCCTGATCGGGGCAACGCTGCAATCTCGCTATCGCTGGTTGACCAATGAGATGGTGAATATTGTGAATACCTTGATTGGGGCGGTGGTGGCGGTGGCGATCGCTGCCCTGTTGAGGGTGTGGCTGATCGCCGCGTGAGGGAGGGATAGTTTCAACCTATTCTACATAGGCCACCGTCACCCCGGTTCCCCCATCCGCCTGCGCCGCTGCCTCAAACCGCGACACCTGGGGATGCCGCTGCAAATACTCCTGGACGCCTTTCTTCAGCTTGCCTGTCCCGTGACCGTGGATAATCCACAGGGGGCCAGCGGCAGCAGAGGCGATCGCCCTTTCCAGTTCCACCTCCGCATCGTCTACCCGTCTGCCGCGCAGATCGACGGTGTTTCGGGAGGTGCGAATCGCGGGGGCAGTCGATTCTGGCGCGGGTTGAGGTTCCGCTTTGGGAGATTCTTGCGGCCTGGTTTTGGGTTCTTTTTTAGGAACCTCTGCTTTTTCACCCTGAAGCGACTCCACATCGGCCAGAGAGACCGTCATTTTCATCAGGCCAAAGCGTACCGTGAGTTCGTTGTCCTCATCGGGGTTCGACAAAACTTCGGCGGTCTGCCCCAGACGCGGAATCCGGACGCGATCGCCCACCTGCGGGCGAAAACCGGGCTTCGGTTTGGGTGGCTGCTTGCGGGAGGGGAGATGGCGATCGGCCAGTTTGTTCATGGTTTCCGTCGCCTGTTGAGCGTCTTGAGCGGTGGCAGAGCCTTGTTGCAGACGGCGGATGACTCCGGCGATCTCGCCTTTAGCCTGGGCGATCGCCTGCTGCACGGCCTGTTCCTGCTGCTGCTGGAGGTCTCGCTCCCGCTGCTGGAGCATTTCTGCTTTGCGGGAAACTTCTCGATAGAGGCGTTCAGCCTGCTTCACCAGGTCGTCGGCCACCTGAGACTTCTGCTCCTGCTGACGGCGCTGATCCTCCAGTCCGGCGATCACCTGATTGACTTCGCCGGTGCCGCCCAGACCCACCTGCTCCTGAGCCGCTTCAATGACGGAAGGCTTCATGCCCAGGCGACGGGCAATCGTGAGGGCATTGGAACGTCCGGGGATGCCCCACAGCAGGCGATAGGTGGGGGAAAGGGTGGTTTCGTCAAACTCCACCGAGGCGTTTTCAAAGCGGGAGTCCTGGTACTTCAGGGCCTTCAGTTCGCCGTAGTGGGTGGTGGCGACCGTCAGGGTGGCGTGGTCGGCCAGGTCGCGCAGAAGGGCGATCGCCAGCGCACTGCCTTCGGTCGGGTCAGTTCCGGCACCCACTTCGTCCAGCAGCACCAGGGATTTGGGTGTTTCCTGCGGAGGGGCGTCAGAAGCGGATGATTCCCGATCGGATTCGTTTTCTTCAGTGCCCAGTGCTTCCAGAATGCGGCTAATCCGCCGAATGTGGCCCGAAAAGGTGGACAAACTCTGCTGAAGCGACTGCTCATCGCCAATGTCCGCCAGCACCTGGTCAAACCACGGGAGTTCAACGGGTTCACGGGCAGGGACAAATAGGCCCACCTTCGCCATCAGTGCGGCCAGCCCCAGGGTTTTCAGCGTGACGGTCTTTCCACCCGTATTCGGCCCTGTGATCGCCACCACCCGAATCTGTGGCTGGATATTCAGGTCAATCGGCACCACAGGAGAACCCTGTTCGTGCTGCTGCTGCCAGATCAGCAGGGGGTGGCGGAGCTGGCGCAGGACAATGTTGGATTTTGGATTTTGGATTTTAGCTTTTGGATGGGGGGCATCCCCTAATCCAAAATCTAAAATCGGCAATCCAAAATCAATAAATCTCGGTGGGTTGGCCCCTAGCCAGAGGGAATAGCGGGCGCGGGCGGTGGCCAGATCCAGGGTGGTGACGATCGCCAGCAGACGCTCCAGGTCTTCCTGGACTTCGGCGACCTGTTCGGTGAGTTTGCGGCGCACGGCTTCTTCTTCCACCTGCTCCTGGCGCAGGAGTTGGCGGAGCTGGTTACCGAGGCCAACGATCGCATTTGGCTCCACATAGAGGGTGACGCCGCTGGTGGAGGTGTCGTGGACGATGCCGGGAATCACGTCCTTGTGGGAGGATTTGACGGGGATGACAAAGCGATCGCCCCGTTGCGTGATCAGCATTTCCTGAACGGCGTTGGCGTTGCGCTGCAAAATGCTGTTGAGAATTTGATAAATGCGATCGCGGTGCTGTTTGATCTGTTCTCGAATGCCGCTGAGTTTGGGGCTGGCGCGATCGGCCACCTTGCCGCGATCGTCGATGCAGCGGTGAATTTCCTGCTCCAGTTCGGGGTAGGTGCGCAGGTCAGACACCAGATCGTTGAGCACTGTGAGGTCAGGATAGTTGTCGATGACGCGGCGCAGTTGGCGGGCACCGTTGAGGGTGGTGGCGATCGCCAGCAGTTCATCCCCAGCGAGAATGCCACGCAGTCCAGCTCGCTCCAGCGCGTCGCCAATATCCTGCACGCCATCGAAGCTGAGGCCGCTGGGCAGGGTGCTTTCAAGCTGGTAGACCTCCTGGGTCTGGGCCAGCAGCGCCTCACTTGCGGCCTGGGTGGTGGGGATGACTAGATTGCGAGTGGCGATCGCCCCCAGTTTGGTCACAGCAAAGGTTGCCACATGCTGACACAGGCGGGACCACTCCAACAGTTCTAAGGTTTCGTTTTGAATCAAGCGCGTTTATCTAAGAGGCTCACTTCTACATTATTTAACATCCCTCTGCAGAATGTTTTCGGAGGGTAGGGGGATTCCTGATTCCCCCCAGGGAGGAATTGCGGCGCAACACGGAAGTTCTGGCAATTTCTCTACAATGCCGCAAGCTGCTCGTCGTCTCGTTTCCAGGCTCCGCCTGGAACGAGAGTGATACCAGCGCCGATTTTACTGAAACGCTGGCAT
>JBIKWV010000119.1:0-8838 GCA_044356135.1 Elainellaceae cyanobacterium | reverse complement strand
CACAACATGCCCTGGAGATCGTTCAGAACAGTCCGTTCAACATCAATCGTTCAGCTCAGCAATTGCAGGAAATATACCTGAAACAAACAGAGGGGGCGATCGCCAATGGTGACTAAAGCTTTCAGCCCAGCTCAATTACCACGCATAAACAGTCTTGTTTTATCTGCCGGAATTTCTGCTCTCATTTGTACTGCGGTTGTTCTCTGCTTGATGCTAACGACTGACGAGATGCTGCATTGGTTCGTAATTCCGGTGTTTCTTAGTGGCTGTGTCATCGGCATCGATCTGGTGGATTGGCTGCGGGGCCGACTGGCAATCTTTGACCCCGTTGGAATTCTGGGGCTGCTGGGCTTTCATTTCTTCTTTCTTGCTCCCCTGCTGCATGTTCACTGGGATCAGTGGGTCGAACCCTGGTATCCCACTCCTCAGGACTGGCGACCCTGGTTGGGGGAGATGGCATTTCTCAATCTCGTCGGCCTGCTGTTTTACTTTCTATTCCGAAACCTGTGGTTCGGTCGCAGGAAATCGGTGCCGAGAAGGATTATCTGGCGCATCCACTATCAACGCTTTTTCCCGATTCTAATGGTGACTATGCTCCTGTCTGCGGGTCTTCAGCTTCTGGTATACATGCGGTTTGGGGGCATCAGTGGGTATATCGCACAGGCGATCGATCTGTCGCAGGAAGGGACGAGCAATTTTCAGAATCTGGGCATTGTCTTTTTAATCTCAGAGAGCTTTCCCCTGCTGGCGCTGATCGGTTTTGTCATGTTTGCCAGAAACAGGCGATCGCTGCGTCGCTGGTGGGTGCTGCTGGCGGTAATTATGATTTTTCTGGGACTACAGTTGCTGTTCGGTGGACTGCGAGGCAGTCGGAGCAATGTGGTTTGGGCACTTTTCTGGGCGATCGGGATCATTCACTTCTGGCTGATTCCTATTACCAGAAAACATATTGCCCTGGGTTTGTGCTTTCTCATCTTTTTCATGTATTTCTACGGCTTTTTCAAAGCGGGTGGGTTAGAAGCGTTGCAGAGTGCTTTTCAGGGGGGCAGAGCACTGGCTCAGTTGGAGCAGGATTCGGGACGAGACTTCCAGAGTATGCTGCTGGGAGACATGGGGCGCAGTGATGTCCAGGCGTTAATGCTCTATCGCCTGTCACAGCCAGACAGTGATTATCGCTATGCAGAAGGTAGAACCTATGCAGCGGCGACCACCATCCTTCTGCCCAGTGCCATCCTGCCTGACAAGCCCCCCAACAAGTCAAAAGAAGGAACGGAGCTATTCTTCGGGGCAGGGACTTACCAGCCTGGAGTCTGGGTCTCCTCCAAAGTCTATGGTCTGGCGGGTGAGGCCATGCTCAATTTCGGGTCTCTGGCGGTTCCTTTCGCTTTTATCCCGTTTGGTCTTCTGGTGGGCTGGGTTCGGCGCTGTGCGTTCACCTGGCCAGCAGGTGATTCTCGTCTGCTGCTACTGCCGATGATGGTGAATTTATGTTTTGTAGTACTGGTCAGTGATATGGATAACAATATTTTCTTTCTGTTTAAGAATGCAGGTCTGCCCACACTATTAATTGCTCTGGGAACCAAACGAGTCTGGATAGTGTAAATGATTGGGTGATTGATGGTGAAGAACAGCTTGAAAGGAGTTTTTGCAATGAGGGTTTTACACCTGATCCATAGTTTGAATCGAGGGGGAATTGAGAGCTGGCTGATCTCTATGCTGCGTCAGATTCCCCGGCAGGTCTGTGAGATGGATGTTTGCTGTAAGGGCTTTGGCACGGGAGACATGGCGGCAGATGCCCGGGTGCTGGGGGCAACAGTCCTCCGCTGTCCACTGGGACCCGCCCACATTGGCTTCGCCCGTCAGTTTCTGCAAATTCTGGAGCAGGGGCAATACGATATTCTGCACAACCATGTGGAGACCTATAGTGGATTTCCGGTGTGGCTGGCGCATCAGAAGGGAATCCCCGTGATTACCTCCTTTCACAACACCAATGTGCTGACCGCGCAGGTGTGGTTGACCCGGCTTCCTGGCTTGCAGCAACTGCGATCGCTCTACTCCGGCATTAGCGTCGATTATGCGTTGCGTCACTCAGACCGGGTAACGGGTTGTTCTCAGGGTGTACTGACCAGCATCGACCCGCAGGGAAACAAAATTGGCTGCCCCTCAGAAGTGCTGTACTACGGGGTGAGGATGCCCGACCCACCGACATTGGAGGAAAAAGTCGCGTTCCGACAGCAGTTTGGCTGGCCTGCGGAAACACCACTGATTTTGCATGTAGGGCGGATTATTGAGCAGAAGAATCACGCTGGACTGCTGGCAATTTTTCATCAGGTGGTACGAGAAATCCCAACGGCGAAACTGCTGATGGTGGGTGCGGGTCCCTTGCAGCGGCAGGTGGAAGCAGAAATTGACCACCGGGGGTTGAACCAGTCGGTGCGCCTGCTGGGGCTGCGCGAGGATGTGCCGACGCTGATGGGGCTGTGTGACCTGTTCCTGCTGCCATCGCTGCATGAGGGACTGCCCGTCGTGACGCTGGAGGCCAGTGCGGCCCAACTGCCGATCGTTGCCTCCAGAATTCCCGGCGTCACCGAGGCACTACTGGAGGGAGAAACAGCCCTGCTGCACCCGGTTGAGGAGATTGCAGGGATGGCGGCGTCCGTGGTGCGGCTGCTGCGCGATCGCCCTCTCTCACAGCAACTGGCCACAGCGGGACGGCTGCGTGTACAGCAGAAATTTTCGGCGGAGGCCAGCGCCAGAAGTTTACTGGCAATTTATCAATCTCTCCTGGCATCCCACCCCCAGCCCGCTCTCCTTCCCAAACTGGAGGGATTTTCATGAGAGTGCTTGTTTCTGCCAGTGAACGATTCGCCATCGCCCCGGACGGCAGTTTATGGACAGCAAACGCCGCTCTAGGGTATCCCCTCTGGGCCGAATACCTCAACGTCTATGACGAAGTGCATCTATTAGCTCGCGCCAGACAGGTGTTTGCACCGCCGCAAGGGTGGATCCAGGCCACGGGCGATCGCGTTATGGCCGCTCCGGTTCCCTACTTTGTCGGCCCCTGGCAGTATGCCAGGAACTACTGGCGGGTGCGCCATGCCGTCCGCGCTGCGGTGGCTGAAGCAGAGGCATTTCAACTGCGCATTTCCTGCACTATTGGATCGATGGCGTATGAATGCTTAAAGCCAGGTCAGCCGTTTGGCGTTGAGGTGGTCACCGACCCCTACGATATGTTCGCGCCCGGTTCGGTCCAGCACCCCCTGCGGGCTTACTTTCGCTGGCAGGCCACCCGCGAGCTGCGGCAGCAGTGCGCCGCAGCGATCGCTGCCCTGTATGTGACGCAGCAGGCGCTCCAGACCCGCTATCCGTGTCCCGGCTACAGTGTGGGGGTTTCTGATGTGAAGATTGACCGCACCATGCGGGTGGCCGCACCCCGCACCTTTACGCAGACCAATCGCAGTCGTCATCTGGTGTATGTGGGCACGCTGAATCAACTGTATAAGGCTCCCCATATTCTGATCGAAGCGGTTGCCCGTGTGGTTCAGGCCGGACTCGATGTGAAACTGACCCTGGTGGGGGGTGGCCAGTATCAGCCCCAGCTAGAAGCACAGGCACAGGCACTGGGGATTGGCGATCGCACCTTATTTTGCGGCCAACTGCCCAGTCGTGAGGCCGTTCAGCAACAAATGGATCAGGCGGATGTGTTTGTCCTGCCCTCCTTTCAGGAAGGCTTACCCAAGGCAATGGTGGAGGCAATGGCGCGATCGCTCCCCTGCATCGGCTCCAATGTCGGCGGCATCCCCGAACTCCTGGCACCGGAGGATCTTGTCACACCCGGCGATGCAGACGCCCTGGCAACTAAACTCCGGGAGGTAGTGACAGACGCCGAACGGCTCACTCGCATGTCGGCTCGCAACTGGGAGATGGCACAAATGTTTGATGCGGAAACCCTGCATCAGAAGCGCTGTGAGTTCTATCGGTATGTGCGATCGCAGACCGAGCAATGGTATCGCCCACAGGTGTAGGAGGAGATGGATGACAAAACTGCTGATGGTGACCACGATTTCTGCGACCCTCCAGGCGTGTTTGCTGCCGTTCGCCCGCCATTTTCGCGCCCAGGGGTGGCAGGTAGACGCAATGGCTCAGGGGATTCTGGAGGATGCAGAGACACAGGCCGCTTTCGACCAGAGTTGGGAGATGACGTGGTCACGCAATCCCCTGGATCCCCGCAATCTCATGGTTGCGCCTCCCCGGATTCGAGACATTGTTACCGCCGAACAGTACGACATTGTGCATGTACATACCCCCGTTGCAGCTTTTACCACGCGCTATGCGTTGAGGGATTTACGGCAGCGCGGGAAACCGAAGGTAATTTATACCGCCCACGGCTTTCATTTCTATCAGGGAGGCCCCCGCGTCAAGAATGCGCTGTTTTTGGGCTTGGAAAAGCTGGCAGGTAGATGGACAGACTACCTGGTGACGATCAACCGGGAGGACGAAGCTACAGCAAAGCAACATCTGGTCGCCCCTGCACAGGTCCGCTATATGCCGGGGATCGGGGTAGACACCGGGTCTTACTGTGCTCAGGTGGGCACGGAAGCAGCAACTCTGCGGGTGCGGCAGGCGTTGGGAATCGATGCGCATGACCCACTTTTCCTGTGCTTAGCGGAGTTTATTCCTCGTAAGCGACATACCGATCTGTTGCAGGGGTTCGCCCGCTTGCAGCGGTCTGACGTTCATCTTGCTCTGGGGGGAGAGGGAGATCGGGTCGCAGCCATGAAAGAGATGGCGACTGAATTGGGCATCGCCCCCAGGGTGCATTTCCTGGGAGTGCGCCGGGATGTGGTGGATCTGCTACAGGCGGCGACGGCGCTGGTTCTGGTCTCTGACCGGGAAGGATTACCGCGCAGCATTCTGGAGGCGATCGCCCTGGGGAAACCCGTCGTCGGGACGCGCATTCGCGGTACACAGGATCTACTGCAAAATGGCGCTGGTCTGCTGGTTGAGGTCGGCGATGTGGATGGTATTGCCCAGGCCATGCGTCAGATTTTGGACGACCCGGACACCGCAGTGCAGATGGGAAAAAATGGGCGTCAACAGATTCATTTGTATGATTTGCAGAACATTATTCAACTACATGAGCAGCTTTACGCTGAAGCACTGTCTGAACCAGCGCACCACAACTCTAATACGGTGTCGCGCAATGAAGAGCTAATGGCTGGATAGACTTTTGAGATCCGTCAGGGATTAAACCGACATCCGTTTCTACTCAGTCTCACGACCCGTGAGGCATCAGCTAAGCAGGAGTTTGCAATGACGACGAGCAGTATGTTGACCGATCAGTCCTCAGACTACAATTACTGGACACCGCAGCAGTGGCAGGCCGTAAAAAAAGCGTATTGGAGCGATCGCCCCCGTCTCAGGCTGCACGCCGTCCTGAAGCGCGCATTGGACGTTATCATCGCCAGCGTTGGGATTGTTTTAATTTCGCCGCTGCTGGTGCTGATTGTGATCGCGATCAAAGTCACGTCTCCGGGGCCGATCTTCTTCTGTCAACAGCGATTGGGGCAGTCAGGTCAGACGTTCAAAATTTATAAATTCCGCACGATGGTGGATGGAGCCGTGAACATCGGTGCGGGTCTGGACTGCTTCAAGGGCGATCCCCGAATTACAACCGTTGGTAAGGTGCTGCGGGAATACCATCTGGACGAACTGCCCCAGTTAATCAATGTCCTGAAGGGTGAAATGAGCCTGGTGGGGCCGCGCCCCCTGTTACCTCAGGAGTTGCCGATCTATAGCGATCGCCAGAAACACCGATTGCTGGTTCCCCCGGGAATAACCGCATGGGAAGCCGTCAAGGGGGGACTGGACAATACGCGGGAAGAACGGATTGAACTGGACCTGTGGTACGTCGAACACTGGACTTTCTGGGTTGACCTGCTGATTCTGGCGTTAACTGTCCCGGTTGTTCTGCGTAGAGAGGGAGTCTACGAAAAAAAACCGTCGTAAGGCCGCTGAAATTATCCATGCCCTGACGTTTGCCCATCTATCTCCAAACCGTCATGACCATTGCTGCGATTCATCAACCACAGTATCTCTCCTATCTTGGGTTCTTTCATAAGCTGGCTCATTGCGACATCTTCGTAGCAATGGATAATGTCCAGTTTGAGCGTCGTGGGATTCAGCACCGAAACAAGATCAAAACCAAACAGGGCGAACAGTGGCTGACGGTTCCCGTCACTCACCGGAGCCGGGATGAGGAATTGATTAACGAGATCATCATCAGCGCTGAGCAGCCCTGGGTTCAGAAGCAATGGGGCAGCCTGGTGACAAATTATTCCAGAGCACCTTATTTTGACCGATATGCACCTCCATTAAAGGCGATTCTGGATCAAGGGTGGACTTCCCTGTGTGAGCTGGATATGGCGCTCACCCGATGGGTGATGGATGAACTGGAGATTAAAATTCCAATGGTTTATCTATCGACTCTGGCGGTTGAGGGTCGCAAAAGTGAACTGCTGATTAATGCCTGTAAAGCCGTCGGAGCAGATACATACCTTTCGGGGACTGGGGGCAAGCGATATATGGATCTCGCCGCATTTGAGGCGGCTCAGGTGAACATTCAATGGCAGGAATTTCAGTTTCCAACCTATGAGCAGCTTTTCCCGGAGATGGGTTTTGCCCCTTACTTGAGTATTGTGGACACGTTGATGTGCTGTGGACCCAATACCCGTAAGTTTTTAGAGATGGATTAGAGGTTTCGTAGAAACCCCGGCGTGGGGATACTGCCCCACGCCCTGTACTTTACGCTGATGAAAACCGCTATGGGAGAAACAGGAAGAAGAATGAGGAATTCCGTACTTGTTGTTGCCCCCCACCTGGATGATGAAGTGTTGGGCTGTGGAGGGACGATCGCCCGTCATGTGGCTGAGGGAGACGAGGTGCAGGTAGCGATTGTGTCGATAGGCGATGTAGCGCTCTACCCGATTGAAGAAGAAGAGGCACAACGTTTAGAATTGAAGGCGGCACATGAAGTGTTGGGTGTCAAAGACGTTCACTTTTTAGATTTCCCCGCACCTCGGTTAGATACGGTGCCTGGATATCAGTTAGCTGATGCGATCAGCCATGTCGTTCGTTCTGTTAAACCGACAATTGTTTATCTTCCCTACCGTGGAGATATTCATGTCGATCATCGAGCAGTGTACCTGGCGACTCTCGTTGCCACTCGTCCGATAAATGATTGTCCGGTACGTCAACTTCTGTGTTACGAAACGCTGTCTGAAACTGAGTGGGCCTCTCCGTTTGGCGATGAAGCGTTCATTCCCAATGTTTTTGTCGATATCTCTGAATTTTTACCTCGCAAACTGCAAGCCTTTGCGTGCTATGAAAGTCAATTAAAGCAATTCCCCCACCCCCGCTCGCTGGAGGGAATCGAGTCGTTAGCCAGATTTCGGGGAGCGACCGTGAGTGTCCCTGCCGCCGAAGCCTTTATGCTGATTCGGCAAATTCTTTGATCATTCACCCAGCCAATAACATAATGACGAACTGGCCATCGAAATCTCTAGTCGAGTTCTCACAGTTCCAACCGATCAACATTACAGTTTGGCAGATGTAATCGTCCTTTTCAGGATATAAACGGAGCGCAAGGGTGCCCTCCTGCACCGGACATTGTTCCCATATCTCCTATTTGCAAATGATTTGCAAATATTGTATTGATCGTGTTGATTAATCCTTCCAGTCTTGTTTGAACAACTGAGCGCTGTTGGGGCTGATGAAAATAACACTTCTCGATCTAGAAAAAAGGTTTAGGAATTACCTTCCTGCATATGGGTAGCACCGCCACGTCTCCTGACTTCGCATTAGCCAAAAACCCTGTAAATGCCTTAATACTGTTTTCAGACATCATTGAGCAATCATGAATATTGAAACAATTACTCCCTCTAATCCACTGTGGCTGGAAATACTTGAAGTAGTTAAGCATGATATCTACCATCTACCTGAGTATACATGCATTGAGGCCAAACGATTAAATGCTCTTCCGGAAGCTATCCTTATTTCGGATGGATCGAAACAGTTTTTCTTGCCCTATTTAATCAAGGAATTTTCGGATGACTGGAATTTATCAAGACAGGAAGTCCTCGAAGTTGTTTCTCCATATGGTTATCCTGGAATGCTTCTCAATAGTGATGCTTTGCAGGATCATTTTTTTTTACAGTCCGCAGTCAACTGTTTAGTGGAAAACTTTAATTACAGAGGAGTCTGTTCAGCTTTTCTCAGGTTGCATCCTCTGCTAAATTATGGATTTGAGGAACTCCTCTCACCGCAGTTAATTTATCTACCTGGCACTACTGTGGTAATTGACTTAAGACTCTCTGAAGAAGAGCTATGGCGACAAACACGAGCTGATCATCGCCAGAGAATCAACTGGTGTAAGCGAAATGGTCTGACGGCAAAGGTTGTTTCCTTCGCTAACCATATCAATGATTTCATTTCGATCTATGAGGAGACAATGAATCGGCTGAATGCTGCTGAAGGTTACTATTTCGATCTGGAGTATTATAGTGCCTTGGCGCAGCTAAAAGATAATGTCAACCTTGGCATCATTGAACTTGACTCTGAAATTATATTTGCAGGCATATTTACGGAGTGCAACAAAATCATCCAGTATCATTTATCTGGAACAAAAAACCAATTTCTAAAGCACTCTCCCAATCGCCTCATGATTGATTTCATCAGACGGTGGGCAAAGGAACGAGGAAATCATTTCATGCATCTAGGAGGTGGTCTGGGAGGAAAAAAAGATACACTCTTCAATTTTAAATCAGGTTTTTCCAAGCA
>JBIKWV010000118.1:0-8852 GCA_044356135.1 Elainellaceae cyanobacterium | reverse complement strand
GCCTAATGTGTTGTTATTTCTGTTGAATTCACTTTGGGCAAATCGGATGGATTGGTACTTTGGGGTGGATATGGCGGTGTATCACACGACGGGAGTAAGTCCCCGAGTGCCCGTTGTGCCCGATGCGTTTTTGAGTATTGGGGTGGAGCGCAAGAAGGGGGGCAAGTCGCGCCGCAGTTATGTCGTGTGGGAAGAAGGCGGTGTGGTGCCGATGTTGACGCTGGAGATAGTGTCGCATCAACCGGGGGGAGAATACGACGAGAAGATGGGAGTTTACGCCAAACTGGGTGTGTTGTATTACATCATCTACAATCCAGAGTTTTGGCAACGGGATAGACATGAACCGTTTGAGGTGTACAAATTGGTTCAGGGCAAGTATCGGTTGCAGCAAGGAGAGCCGTGTTGGATGCCAGAGGTAGGCTTAGGGATTGGGCGGTGTCAGGGTGTGATTGGCAATCTACCCCAGGAGCAGTTGACCTGGTTTGATGAGAAGGGCGATCGCTATCTGACCTCAGAAGAACGAGCCTTAGCTGAACAACAACGGCGAGAACAGCTTGAGGCATTTTTGCGATCGCAGGGGTTTGATCCCGATCAGTTGCCTGGAGTGTAGGGGCGATCGCATGACGGAGATGGGGGGCGATCGCCCCCCTCTCGCTTGGTATACTTAGAGAAATCAAGTAATCTCTGGGGATGTGGACATGACTCCAAAAGAGGAATTGATTGAAGCGATCGAGCGGATGACTTGGTTCGAGCGCTGTTGGAACTGGTGAGGGTTTTGCAATGGCAGTATGAATTGGGCAATCATCTACCAGTCAATGAAGCGTTACCGTCTGAACGCTCTGGAACAACTGTGAAACCATCGAACTATAACTTTTTTGATCTCGCAGGTCGGCTGACCTGGAAGGGAGATGGGGTCGATGTACAAAGGATGCAATAAATTTTAGGTACGTCTAAGGGTTTCTAACAAGGTGTTTTTCGAGGTCATCTAGAATAGCATGAATGGCTAAAATATCTGAATTATGCCAGTGTGTACCAACAAGATAGATTTGATTATTTTGAACGACATCAAGCTTTGCCCATAGAGCTTTTTTCTTTAGCTTCTCTAGCGTCTTTTGATCATCGTCCCTTTCCCAAGACACAAAGAAAAGTATATCTCCATCGATGGCAGATAACTTTTCAATCGAAATATTTTCTATGTAAAAGAAATCTCCTCTTTGCAATTCAGGACGCTGTAATTCAATGTCTCTCAGAATTGCCCCAGCAGGATGATTTTTGCCATACGACCAGATGCCGTATTCTGAAGATGTGTTGGCGATCGAAATTTTTAGATGGTGGCGGCGATCGCCCAAAGCCTGCTTCAGTTTTTCAACTCTTTTCCAATAGCCATTTATCAGTTGTTTGCCCTCCTCCTCCCGATCCAGTATGTAAGCAATTTCCTCTAACTGCTCCTGCCAGGGAGGTGAAGGAAACGGCATATTTAATACAACGGTTGGTGCAATTTGAGATAACTGCTTGTAGAGACTTGTGGAGTAGGAGGATTCTGCCACAATGAGGTCAGGTCGCAGAGATAAGAGTTTTTCAAGGTTTGGAGAACCGTATCCGCCAATGGTTTGAATCCTGTTCACTTTATCTTGAAGATATTTGGGAAAAGGAAATCCGGGAACGGAAACCGTGGCTATCGATTGTACCCCTAATTCCAAACCGTTGATCCAATAGTCTTCTCTTAGCATCACAATTCGTTGGGGATTGCGAGGAATGCAGGTGTTACCCATCACATGCTGCACAGTTCTACAATCCCGAATACCCTGCGTAGTGCCAGACAAATTGGTATTGCTTACTCCGCTACAGCTTGAAAGTATAATACTGACGAGAACACTCGAAAGCAGCAGATAGACGAAGCGGTAGAAGATGTTTTTCATCAATTTCTACCCCTTAAAATCGCCAGGAGAGAGTACCTTGAACGGTCAGTGGCGCACCCACATCAACGCTATTGATAGAAGAAGCTGTCGGGTAGTATTTGATATCGAAAAGATTGCGAACGTTCAGAGCTGCACGAAACCTGTCCCTCTCATAGAAAATAGCAGCATCTGTACGAAAATAGCTGGGTAGCTCAAAACTATTGGCAAGATCTCCAGGTCGCTCACCGACAAAGTAGAAACCTAGCCCAAACCCAAGACCCCGTAAATTTCCTTCCTGAATTCTGTAGGTTGTCCACAAGTTAAATGAATGTTCAGGAGCATTCCGCAATCGGTTTCCCTCTGGAATGGAATTGTCTTCTGTCACTCTGGCATCATTGTAAGCATACCCAGCGATGATATTCCAACCTGGCAAGATCTCGCCGTTAATATCGAACTCGATGCCTTGACTTCTTTGCTCCCCAGTCTGCACAGAAAAGTTTGGATTATCTGGATCAGTAGTTGTGACATTCGTGCGGGTGAGATCGTAAAAAGCTAGATTCGCTGAAAGCTCATCGCTAATATCTACTTTCGCTCCTACCTCATACTGCGTTCCCCGTTCTGGGCGGAAGGTGTCGCCATTGGCTGCAATTCCAATTGAGGGGGCAAACGATTGAGAAAAACCAGCATAGAGAGAAATTTCTGGAATGGGTTGGTAAACCACACCGACTCTTGGACTGAATGCCGTGTCTGACTGGCCGGAATCTGTATTAGCAAGTCGATTGTTTGAGCGCTCTTCAAAGAAGTCAATCCGTCCCCCCAGCAAAAATTTCAAGTTCTCTGCTATCGTAATTTGATCTTGCAGGTAGATACCGAGCGTATCTCGTGTGGTAAAACTATCAGATGTAGGAATGCCAGTTGCATTTACAGTTTGATCAAAGACAGGGTCAAAAATATCAACAGGAGCAGCATCCCCAAATTCAAAGCTAACATCAGATTCGTCTCGGCTCAAGCTGAACCCCACCAAAAGTTGATGCTCAACTGTGCCAGTGCAAAATTCACCAAGGAGATTAGTGTCTAAATAGTAGCTATCGTAGAACTGACTACCAATGCCATACCCTCGATTCAAGGTTCGGTTATCAGCCGCTAAACTGCTGTTAAAGAATCCAGGTGCACCATCTCGGTCGTCGTCATCATAAATTGTGTAAAGAAATGCATTGCGAATCCGCCAGTCCTCATTAAACCGATGTTCCAGGCGGTAGCCCACCCGACCATTGACAGTGAAGTTATCGGTCTGTGGACCAGCAGGGTTAAAGCTACGACGGATCTGCCCGTTGGGGTTTGGCAGAACTGTGCCTATGGCAGGCTGTCCTTCGGGCTGTTGTCCGTTGCGCTCCTGAATATTGACATCTCCTTCAATCGTGAGGTCAGTGTTTGCCCCTAGCCTGAGTGCAACACTGGGCGCAACAGAAATTTCTGTACCCTCTTCAAAATCGAGAAAACTGCCGAAAGTCTGATAGGCAGCAATAAAACGATAGAGGACCGTTCTCTCCTGGTTTAGAGGGCCAGAGAAATCGAGCGCTCCTTGATAGTCATTAAAACTCGCAGCCGTTGCACTCACTTCATAAAATGGGTCACTTAAAGGCTGCCGAGTCACGATATTGACTGTACCTCCTAAGCCACTGAATCGGGTTTGACCGTATAGAACAGAGGCGGGTCCCCTCAATACTTCTAATCGTTCTACATTGATAAAGCTTGCGTCGGAAGAGATCTGTGGGTCAGGAATCCCGTTAAGGAGAAAGTTATTAAAGTTCTCAAAACCTCGAATGGTGAAATAGTTTCTTGATGAGGTTGGATTCGCCAATGGTGTCACACCAACAGCATTTGATAATCCATCTAGAATACTCCTTGCCTGTTGATCCTGAAGTACTTGTTGCGGGATTACCTGGATTGATTGAGGAATATCTCTGAGGGGTGTATCAGTTCTTGTCCCGACACTTGTTGTATTTTGCTCCCCTGTCACCACAACTTGAATTGCTTCATCATCGCCTGCATCTGCTATGGTTCCTACAGCCACGCTCAGCATCAGTTGTTGCAGGTCACTGCTAATTTGAGCCACAGGCGGCGCATCCGTCCCCGTGATCGCAACCCGCACTCTGTCGCCCGGTAAACCCGTCACCTCCACCAGCGCAATTCCCTCAATCGGGTCTGCCTGCGAAAATTCCTGGGCGATCGCTGCATTTTCAATATCCACAATCAGTGCATTACCCAGCGTCCGAGTTTGTGGTATCTGCAAAGCCCCGTTTGCCGTCTCCAGAATCACCTGCAATCTTGCGTCAGCCCGCTCGATCCGCACACCCGTAATTTGCACCCGTGCAGCTTCTACCTGAGCTATCCAATCGGCGACACTGGTGGCCGAACGTTCCACCTCCGAAAGAGCAACCGGACTGCGACGCTGTGCTTCCTCCTCCCCAGCGGCAACAACCGAAGTTGAGTTCAAAGTCTTCGCCATCGCAGGCAACATCCATACACTCGTCAAACCGCTCGAAAGCACAACCATCAGGCTCATACGAACCGCAGCCAAAATCTGCCCCATGCTCATCTCAGTTCCTCAGACACCATTAAAATTCAACTATTGCTGGCTTATTTAAGGTGGAAGTGAGGCGCTCCGCGCCTCACTTGCCGCAAAAACCTTCCTGCCTTAAGGCGGCAACCCTATTGCCAATAATTCCTATTTGCAATAGAAGCAGTTTAGAAAAGTGCGGGGAGGGGTGTCTATCCCAAAACGGACACGGCATCATCAGAATTGGGGACTGAGAGGCAGTTTTCCAGAAATCTTGCATCTGTAAGCCTCCCTGACGGATTTGTATCTAAGCTAAAATCTTGAGCAAAGCAGGCGCGAGATTGGCTGGGGGATATCGGAATGGTTCAAAGCTTACCGACATCATTAACCTTTGAAGAATTCGTCACCCAATACGGCGACGATTCGCAGTACGAGTTGATCGACGGAGAACTGATTGAGATGGAGCCGACAGGGCCACATGAACAGGTTGCTGGATTTATCAACCTGCATCTAAATTTGGCGATCGCCCAACTCAACCAACCCTATTTCATCCCCATGCGCTGCCTGATCAAGCCGTTGGGTCCCCTGTCTGCCTTTAAACCCGATGTCATTGTGCTTGACCGCCCAGCACTCCAGTCAGAACCCCTCTGGCGGCGAGAACCCATCATCACTCTGGGGACCTCCGTCAAACTGGTCGTCGAAGTCGTCAGCACCAACTGGCAAAATGATTACGCCCGCAAATTCGACGATTACTACGCTCTTGGCATCCCAGAATACTGGATTATTGACTATCTTGGACTCGGTGGCACCTTCTTTATTGGTTCCCCCAAACAACCCACTATCACCCTCTGCACTCCCCAACAAGGGCGCTACGAGATGCGACAGTTCCGAGGCGAAGAGAGATTGGTTTCTCCAACCTTTCCAGACCTTCACTTAACTGCACAACAAATCTTCCAGTCCGCAGAATAATACAACGTGAATTCGATTGCGCCATTCAGGCCGCGCTAAGCGCGGCCTGAATGGCGCAAAACTGTGTTCGCCGCGTCGCGGCGAACACAGTTTTGCGCGTCTGTTGAACGGAAATGCCCGATGTTTTCAAAAAGTCGGGCATCTTTAACCCTCAAAGCGCGTGACCCGATAAACACTCCCCAGGCAAAATGCCAAACTGGCGCTTAAAACCTGCGGCAAAATGCCCCAAATGGCTATAACCCACCCAATTTGCAACCTCGGCAACGGTGTATTTTCCCTCTCTGAGCATCTGCTCGGCCTGCTTCATCCGCTGTTGAGTCAGGTAGCCCACAACGGTTGTACCAAATACATCGCGGAACCCTCGCCTCAACGTGCGATCGCTCAAACCCACCTGCTGCGCCAGTTCCAGAAACGACGGGGGTTGCTCCAGTTGAGAGAGAAGAATCTCACGGGCATGGTAAACGCGGGCGATCGTATCAGGTTTGCGTCCAGGAGTGGCAGTCGTCAACCGCTGGTCGGCCAGCAGTGGTTGGAGCTGTAGTGCCAGCAAATCCAGCACTTTTGACTGAAGATACATCCGCTGAACTGCGCCCTGAAATGGAGCCTGGAGAATGTGCTGTGCCAGTCGTCTGGTCGCCTGACTCACTGGAGGAAAAAACGACACCTTCCAGTCTCCCTCCCTGAGCAACACTTTCAGCAGTGTATCGTTTGCATGGGCCAGCCCAGCATAGAATTCAGCAAAGACCTCCGGCAGGAGATGAATATCGATTCCGGTGTGTCGGTGCGATCGCCGATGATGTGTTTTGTAACCCGGCGATAGGCCACTCCCAGACAGATAGGTACGCTCCCCGCCCAGAATGGGATACCCCTCCGTTTGGATCAGTCCAGACAGCAGCACCAGACATTGCACCAGGTGCGGATGCACAGGAACCTGGATGGCCCAATCCTGATGGAATTCCTCATCGAACCAGGTCAGCCATAGCCCCCTTGCCAACTCCAGATGATAACTCCCTCCTCGCCCCAGGCGCTCTGGCAGACGACCTGCCTCAACAGGGTATTGGGCCAGGGGATGGGATGGCGGAATTGGCAACGGCTGACAGAGTTCTTCTAAATCTGATTCGTTTAAAACTAGCGTCATGATCAACTCGATCGAGCGGTCGCCCCAGTATAATGAGAACTTTTTTCAATAAATGTATCACGTTTAGCCTGACTTCCTGGCTGGGGCGCAGCCGACTATCCCAAAACGGACATTTTGCCAGCGAGTCATTGGAGAACCAGTAGTTGCGGTATAGTGCAATCCAGGATGATGTTGCGACTCCAATCATCATGACTACCAACCGACTGAAGCAGTCTTCCCACCACCTCAAAAATCATCCGGTGCATCCGCTCCAGCGTTTGCTCAGCTACGGGCGCAGTCATCGTCAGGATGTGGGGATGGCGATCGCCCTGACTATCATCAATACTCTGATGGATCTGGCTCCCCCAGTGCTGATGGGGATGGCAATTGATGTGCTGGTCAATCAACAGAATTCAACGATCGCTCGCTGGGGCATTCCTAATGTTCTGCACCAGTTCATTGCACTTTCGTTCCTAACAATCGCCATCTGGTCATTAGAATCCGTATCCCAGTTCGGGTATGACACACTGTGGCGCAATCTGGCCCAGCGGATTCAGCACCAGCTCCGACTGGATGCCTATCAGCATTTGCAGGAATTGGAATTAGCGTACTTTGAGGAACACAGTACGGGTGGACTGATCTCCATTCTGAATGATGATGTCAATCAACTGGAGCATTTTCTCAATCGGGTCGCCAGCGATATTATTCAGATTTTCACGGCGCTGTTCACCCTGATGCTGGGTGCGTTTGCTGTGCTGCCGATGGGCATCGCCCTCTCAGCCATGCTGCCGATGCCGTTCATTGTGTGGGGATCGCTCGTCTATCAGCGACGGTTGGAGCCATGCTACGCAGAGGTGCGCCAGAAAGTGGAATTGCTCAACACGCGACTGGCCAATAACATCAGCGGTATCACGACCATCAAAAGCTATGCGGCGGAGCAGTATGAGTGCGATCGCCTGGCCTCCGAGAGTGAAGCCTATCGTCGCAGCAATGCTAGAGCCATTCGGCTTTCTGCCGCATTCATCCCGCTGATCCGGATGCTGGTGCTGACCGGATTTACTACACTCCTGTTTCTGGGGGGAACGGCAGCATTTTCAGGACGGTTGGCGATCGCCAGCTACAGCATTTTTCTGATTCTGGTGCAGCAACTCCTCTGGCTGCTGGTGGATCTGGGGAGCATCTTTGATGAATATCAGCGGGCAATGGCTTCCACCCGTCGCGTCTTGAATTTGCTGGACACCCCCATCAAAATTGCACCCGGCGATATTCAGATGCCCGTGGAGCGGGTGCGGGGCGATCTCAAATTTCACAGGGTGACGTTTTCCTATCCGCACCGTCCGCCTGTCCTGCACAATTTATCGCTGCATATTCCCGCAGGTAAAACGATCGCCATCGTGGGTTCCACGGGGTCCGGCAAAAGTACCCTGGTGAAGCTGCTGCTGCGGTTTTATGAGGTGCAGCAGGGCAGCATTACGGTTGATGGCATCGATATTCAGTCGCTGAACTTGCGAGATCTGCGGCGCAGTATTGGCTTTGTCAGCCAGGATGTCTTTTTATTCCACGGGACGGTCGCAGAAAATATTTCCTATGGCACGTTTGATGCCACGGAGGAACAAATTATCCATGCAGCAAGGATGGCTGAAGCCCACGAGTTTATTCGACAGCTGCCTCAGCAGTACCAGACGATCGTAGGCGAGCGTGGTCAAAAACTATCGGGCGGCCAGCGACAGCGGATTGCGATCGCCCGCGCCATCCTGAAAAATCCGCCCATCCTGATTCTGGATGAAGCCACCTCAGCGGTGGATAACGAAACCGAAGCCGCCATTCAGCGATCGCTCGACCACATTACCCAGAATCGAACCACGGTGGCGATCGCCCACCGCCTCAGTACGATTCGCAACGCCGATTGCATTTACGTCATGGAGCATGGGCAACTGATCGAATCCGGCACCCACTCAGAGTTACTCTTGAAGAATGGAATTTATGCTGGCCTGTGGCGTGTGCAGTCTGGAATTATCTGAGATTTCTAGCAATGAAATGATCTGCGCAGTGGGCGAGACATCCACACGACGCAGGTCATTTCATTGCTAGAAATCTCCTAAGGGATTTGCCATAAAATAAAATCCCAGTAAAACCCCAGTTTTCACTTGGCGCAGCTTCGCCGCGCCAAGTGAAAACTGGGGTTTTATTAAACAGCAGATCCCTGAGGATCGTGAACAATTTAACCTGTAATTGTTTTTGAGAGAGGGGGGGGGGTGGGGCGGCGCGCGGGAAAAAAAAAATTTGTTTTTTTTTTATATGTTGGGAA
>JBIKWV010001089.1:0-8884 GCA_044356135.1 Elainellaceae cyanobacterium | reverse complement strand
CGGATGAAACCTGAAACGATTGTTCTCATCTAAGCCTCACTTCCAAACACATTCACTGAGAGGATAACGATCATGGCCCTTATTAGAGGATTTGAAAGCAACGATTTTTTGATCGGCACCCCCGCAATTGACCAGATCTACGGTCTGGGCGGCGATGACTATATCGACGGCCTTGAGGGTGGTGACACGATGGATGGCGGTTTGGGCAACGACACCTATGCCGTGAGCAGCCAGTTCGACGTGGTAGTCGAAAATATGAACGGGGGCGATCAAGACATGATTGTCAACACGATTAGTTTCAGCCTCGAAAATACGCCGTTCGTAGAGAATTTATTTTTCACAGCAGGAATTCCTTCTCTGAATGGCAAAGGAAATGCACTCAACAACACGATCAATGGAAACGAATTCGACAACCGACTTGAAGGTCTGGCTGGAGATGATGTGATCAATGCACGGGCAGGCAACGACTACATTGATGGTGGTTTAGGTAGCGATCGCATGGCAGGTGGTGAGGGCACTGACGTATTCATTGTGGACAATACAGGAGATGTTGTCGTTGAGAACGCCAACGAGGGTAACGATCTGGTTATCGCCTCAGTCAGCTATACGCTGAGCGCTAATGTTGAGCGGCTTGCTCTGAATGCGAATGTCACCAGCCCGATCAATGGCAATGGCAACGAGTTGAGCAATGAAATTTTTGGAAACGATGCCGCAAACGTTCTCAGAGGATTGGAGGGCAACGATATTATCCGAGGCGGCGGTGGCAATGATGTCCTCGAAGGGGGGGCGGGCATTGACCAGTTATCGGGTGAGTTGGGCAACGACACCTATGTTATCAACACGGCGATCGATGATGTGCTGGACGTGATTATCGAGGCCGCTAACGGTGGAATCGACACGGTTCGATCGGCCATCAGCTATACGCTGGGAGCCAACCTGGAAAATCTAACTCTGACTGGGGCAGACAACATCAACGGCACTGGTAATGCTGGGGACAACCTGATTATCGGCAACATTGGTGTAAATACCCTGAATGGCGGCGCAGGCAACGATATTCTTTTTGGCGACAGAGGGCCAGACGTGATGATTGGTGGAGCCGGAGCCGATCGCTTCGTTCTCGGCGCACCCCGGACGGGTGTCGATCGCATCCAGGACTTCAACAGAAACCAGGGCGACAGGCTGGTGGTGGACTCCGACGATTTCCTGGGTCTGAGACAGGGTGCTCTGCGCGGCACTCAGTTTGTCAACGGAACGAGAGCGCTCGATCGCGACGATCGCTTCATCTACAACCAGCGCACCGGAGCACTGTTCTACGACCGTGATGGTGTGGGTGGTACAGCCCAAGTACAGATCGCCATATTGGTCGGAAGACCTGCTCTAGCGGCTAATAACATTCTTGTGACGGCCTCACCGTTTTAATCCAGAGAATGTTAAAAGCTGTTCTGCTCATTACATAAGCAGAACAGCTTTGACGTTGCTTAATTCTGGATTTTTGACTAAATTGCGCCGATTTTCTCTGAAACGCGCCCACCGTCAGCGTTTCAGAGAAAATCGGCGCTAAAATTAAATATGCCGCGAAACGCCCTCGCAGAGAGCGTTTTGCGGCATTTAGGGAAAATAGTCAAAACTCCAGTTAATTCAGGGATGAATTTTTGTAGAGAGCCGCGCTTAGCGGCTCTCTACAAAAATTCATCCTCCCAATCAGCAGTATCGATGGCACTTCCCAACTTCAGACTTCTGGGTTAATGTTTGGTCATCATCTAATAAATCTTTCTCCTCTCTATTGAAGTTGCCATGAGTCGTTGTGCGGCTATTTTTCTTTGTGGTGGTGTAATATCCCTGCTCAATCCGCTCACGACATTGGCACAAATTGTCCCCGATGACACTTTAGGAGGAGAGCGATCGAGTCTTCAGCAGAATGTCCCGGTGAATGGAGCAGTGGGCGATCGCATCGAAGGCGGCAGCCAGCGGGGCGCTAACTTATTTCACAGTTTTCAATTATTTAATGTTACCGATCAGCAACGCGTCTACTTTGCGGTGCCCGGTGGCGTCGATCGCATTTTTGCGCGGATAACAGGAGATGGGCGATCGACCATCAACGGCACTTTGGGAACTTTGGGCAACGCTGATTTGTTTCTGATTAATCCCAACGGCATTCTATTTGGACGCAATGCTCGACTGGATATTCGCGGTTCTTTCGTTGCCAGTACCGCCAGCAGTTTTCGGTTTGCCGATGGCAGGGAGTTTAGTGCAACGAATCCCCAAGTCGCCCCTTTATTGACCGTCAATCTGATGCCAGGGTTGCAGTATGGTGCCAGTCGCCCAGGAGCCACGATCGTCAGCCAGGGCAATTTGTCCAGCGGGCAAGATCTGACGTTGATTTCAGATCGACTGGATTTGCAGGGGCAATTACAGGCAGGACGAAATTTAACTCTGCAAGCGGCTGATACAGTGCAGATTCGAGATAACGTTACTACACCGTTTCTGGCACAATCCGGCAGACATTTGACCGTTCAGGGCAATCAGAACATTGATATTCTGGCGCTGAATCACTTACCCAATTCTGCCTTTGTCAGTGGTGGCGACCTCACATTAATCGGCGACGGGCCAATCTCCGCCGATACCCATTTCACCAGCGGTGGAAATTTAGCGATTCGCACGCGATCGGGTTTACCAGGAGATCTTGTTAGCCTCTATGATCCGGTCTTTAACGTTGGTGGCGACTACAGCATCGGCAATTATTTCGGTCCATCGCTGCAAGTAACTGCGGGCGGCAATATTGAGTACAGGACTGTGGCGATCGCGGGGATTGATCCGGCTGTGCATCCAACCAATCCAGCTTTGTTTTTAACGGCGGGCGGCACGATTACCGGCACAGGAGCGGTTTCTCTACTAGAGCCACTCAGTAGATTACTGATTGACTTTGAGAGTCAGGGTGATATCAGCACTCAAGGAATTTTTAGCCAGGGTGGAGATGTCCGATTGGTAAGCAGGGCGGGTAGCATTACGACTAACGGGGAACCGATCGACACCACCCTCAATTTGCTCGGTACCAATAATACGGGGGGTAACATTACCCTGACTGCTAGAGAGAATATTTCAATCGGCAATTTATCTACCGTTTCTAATACATTCCAGGGTGTTTCGGGGAATGGGGGAAATGTTCTGTTGCGTGCCAGCAGTGGCAGTATTACAACAGGTGAAATTACGACTTACTCGAGTGCTGGTGATATCGGTCAGGCGGGCAATGGGGGTGTAATTCGGTTGGATGCAGCAGGCGACATTACCGCCGAATCACTACTGGCTTATTCTTCTGCATCGATATTGGGAACTGATGTGGCTGGGTTGGGCGGAAACATTGACATTAGCACAGTGAATGGCGATGTTACACTCAGGGATTTGGATACTAGCTCTGTATCAACGAATGGCAACACCCGTTCTGGGGGAGCAATTACGATTCAAACTCAAAACGGCAATATTACTACTCGCGAAATCATTACTGCTTCATTTGCCAATGCAGACAACGAGGTATCTGGCGCAGGGGGAGCAGTGTATCTCCGGGCCATGAATGGCAACATTGACACCTTCTCTATCGAAACCAATTCGTTCTCAGCAGGGACGAATGGTGGCTTTGGGGGTGCTATTCGGCTCGAAGCAACGGGTGATATCTCAAGCTCCGCGATCGGTGGGCTGAATGCTTCAGGTACGGCTGGGCGAGGAGATATTTCGATTTCCACTCAGAATGGTAACCTGAATTTGCCCCTGATTAATGCCTCAGGTGGTGGTATGGGCGGCAACATTACCCTGACGAAACGCATCGGCAGACTGACTCTGGCCGATAGTGTGATTAGCAGTGATGCGCTCAATTTCGGCAATGGGGGACAAATTCAGTTCAATGCTGAAGCCGTTTCCCTCATCAACACTGAAATTACTGCCACTTCTGCCAATCGGGGTGATGCAGGACAAATCCGCATTGCCACTCCGGGCTTACTCACTCTCGATCGCAGTCGTTTATTTACCTCCCTGGAGCAGGGCGCAATTGGCACAGGAGGCATCATTCAGGTGCAAGCTGGAGCGATCGCCCTGACTAATTTCTCGTTGATTGATACGGCAACTTTTGCCCAGGGCAATGCAGGCACCATTCAGCTTGTTGCTAGCGATTCCATTTCATTGCAGAACAGTGGTCTCTCCAGCATTACGAATGGGGAAGGTGACGCAGGCAATATTACCGTGCAGGCAGGAGGAACGGTTCTGTTGCGCGATCGCAGTAGCATTAGCACGGCTGTCAATCCTCGCTCCACTGGCGAGGGTGGAGAAATTAGGATCACTGCCGATCGTTTGGAGTTGTGTGATGGTGGGCAGGTTTTGACCAATAGCTTGAGTCAGGGACAGGCTGGTAATATTGTTGTAACAACCACCAATGGTGTTGTCATCACTGGCACCAATGTTGGTTTTGTTGATCCATCTCCACTGATCGACGCTCGCAACCGGGTTACCGCATCGCGTACGACCCCAGAGGTTGAGCCAAATGATAGCGTTAATCAGCCCCAAAGAATAGATGGCTTCTTTGCTTTGGATCCCCCCAATCAAATCAATCCAGAAGTCAGATTTTCGACTAGAATTCCCTATGTGTCGATTTCTGGAAACTTTGATCTGCTTGACCCAGGTGAATTTTCACGCGATATCTACACCTTTGAAGTCACAGCAGGAACTCGCGCCAATTTCGACCTGGATGCAAACACTCTATTGAATACAACTATTAGTTTAATGGCTGCGCGACTCACCCTTTATGACATCAGGGGCAATGAGCTGGCAACGGCTGGGATGTCTGAAGGGCTACGGCAAGATAATGATGCTGATCCCTCATTGAGATACGTTTTCAATGAGGCAGGTACTTACGCTATAGAGGTAAGGCGTTTTAATTCTGGTTTTGAAATTAGTGACCCTTATTTACTTCAGGTTTCTCTGGAATCCCCGATTGTGGGCAGTGTCGTTAACGGAACATTACCCAGTGGTTTATTTGCTCGTACAGAAGCGGCTGGAAATGCAGGAAGTATTACAATCAACACGCCGGAAGTCTGGTTGCGAAACCAGGGGCGCATCTCAGTCGAAACGACCGCAACAGGCAATGCTGGAGGTATCACGTTAAGCCCCCCCAATGGCGCACCTCAATTGACAGTCAATTTCGCAGACAATACCCAAATCACTGCGTCCACATCTGCCGCTGGCACTGGCGGCAACATCACCCTGACTGCACCTGAAACCATCCTGCTTCAAGGGGATGGGGCGCTGACGGCAGGCACAACCGGACCAGAAACAGGCGGCAACGTGTTCTTGCGAGCCGAACAACTTACGGTTCGAGATGGGGCACAAGTCACCGTCAGTAGTCGAGACAATGCAGGTAGGGCAGGCAATATAGAAGCTGTCGCCAGATCAGTGTTACTGGATAACCAGGGCAGATTGATTGGTGAAACCACCTCCGGTGACGGTGGTAACATTACGCTCCGAGTATCCGATCTGCTTCAACTACGGCGCAACAGTTCAATTTCAACTTCTGCGGGAACGTCCCAATCTGGAGGGGATGGTGGCAACATTACAATTGATTCGCAATTTATTGTCTCTGTACTTTCAGAAAATAACGACATTCGAGCAAATGCCTTTACCGGCAATGGTGGCAATGTCAACATCACGACTCAGGGCATTTTTGGTATTCAGTTTCAGCCGTTCGATACTCCCAACAGCGACATCACCGCCAGTTCCCAATTTGGAATCAATGGCACCGTTACCATCAACACCTCTGGGATTGACCCTACCAGAGGCACGGTAGCCTTGCCCACTACAGTTAGCATGCCGCTGCTGGCTCAAGGTTGTCGGGCAACCGGGAGTCAGGGGAGCCGCTTTGTCAATTCAGGACGTGGAGGCTTACCGACAAATCCATCGGACCCAATGGTGGCGGAGAGGATCTGGCAGGATTTAGGGGAATCGGAGCCAGACGCGATCGCTCCACCACCGACACCCTCTCCACAGTTGGGCAACAGGCCGAATTCACAACCTGCGCTAACCGAGGCACAGGGCTGGGTCATTAATCCACACGGAAGTGTGGTCTTGACGGCATCGGCCCCAACGGTTACTCCCTACGGAATCGGCACAGCCACAGAATGCAGTCCGGTGGCCACCCATGAATAAGTTCTTGCATCATCGTTTGCGAAAATTCTCTATCTGGCTACTGGTCGGCATTGTGCTGTTCTGTGGCTTGAGTTTTAGCGAAAGGGCTATTTCATCCCCTGCAATTCCGTCCCCCGCAGGTGTGTCATCCTCGATCGATCTGGTTCAGCAGGGGCGATCGCGCTATCAGGCGGGACAGTTTGCGCAGGCCGTCGAACTCTGGCAGCAGGCCGTCGCAGCGTATGCGGCGCAAGGTGACCTCCTCAATCAAGCGAAAGTTCTGGGTTACCTGGCACTGGCGCAACAGCAATTGGGCGACATGGAATCCGCTCAACGATCCGTCGAAACTGGTTTAAATTTGGTGCGATCGCTCCCCTCAACGAAGGATCAACAACTGATTCACGCGCAACTTCTGAATACGCAGGGCAGCCTTCTGTTGACACAGGGACAGGGTGAACGGGCGATCGCCTCCTGGCAACAGGCCGCTACCCTCTACGCCGCAGCCGGAAAGGCAGAGAACCGCATCGGTAGCTTGCTCAATCAGGCACAGGCGCAGCAAACCCTGGGGCTGTATCTGGGGGCGCAGCAAACGCTGACTGAGGTCGAGCGATCGCTGACTGCTCAGCCGGATTCTGCACTGAAGGCAATGACGCTGCGAAGCCTTGGGGATGTGCTGCGATCGACCGGAAACTTCACCGACGCACAACGCGCCCTGGAGCAAAGTTTAACCATCGCTCAAACCGCTTCTCCATCGGATATTCCCATTATTCTGATCAGTCTGGGAAACGTCGCCCGATCGCAGCAGGACACCGCCGCTGCCGCTCGCTATTACCAGCAGGCTGTATCGGTTGCACCACCGCTGATCCAGCTTCAGGCCAATCTCAATCAGTTAAGTTTGCTGATCGAAGCAAAACAGTGGAATGAGGCGCGATCGCTGCTTTCCACTCTTGAATCACAATTAAATTTACCGCCCAGTCGTGCTACCGTCTACGCTCGTATCAACCTGGCCCGGAGCTGGATGAAATTCGAGTCACCAGACTATCTGGCGATCGCTCAAATCCTCGCCCCTGCTGTTTCCCAGGCCGAGTCTCTGAAGGACGATCGCGCACAGGCGTATGCGTTGGGCACGTTGGGCAACGTTTACGAGCAATCAAAACAGTGGGATGCAGCAAAAAACCTCACCGAGCGATCGTTGCTGCTGGCGCAGACGGTCAACGCTGCCGATATTGCCTATCAGTGGCAGTGGCAGTTGGGCCGTATTCTGAAGGCGCAGGGGCAGGTCGATGATGCGATCGCCGCCTACCAGTCTGCTTTTGAGACGCTGCAATCTCTGCGCAGTGACCTGCTGGCCACCAGTCCCGATCTGCAATTCTCATTCCGCGAGAATGTCGAACCCGTGTATCGCGATCTAGTGGAATTGCTGCTGCGTCGTCCGGGCGATCGCGCTCAAACTGTCAGTCAGGCCAACCTGAAGCAGGCCCGTCAGGTGATCGAATCGCTGCAACTGGCAGAGTTGGACAACTTCTTCCGCACCGCCTGTCTGGAGGGGCAACAGGTGGCGATCGACCAGATTCCTGATACCCGCGCTGCCGTCCTCTATCCGATTATTCTGGCGGATCGACTGGAGGTGATTCTCAGTATGCCGGGACAACCCCTACGGCAATACACTGCCAACGTGTCTCAAGCCACGGTAGAAACAACTCTGCGAGAATTCCGGCAAAACCTGGAGAGACCGTTCACCACAATGCGAGGCAAGCAGTTGGGGCAGCAGATTTACGATTGGATGATTCGCCCCATCGAAGCAGATCTTCGAGCGAAGTCGATCGCCACGCTGGCGTTTGTTCTGGATGGGCCGTTGCGCAATGTGCCGATGGCGGCACTCTTCGATGGCAGGCAGTATTTAATTGAACGATACAGCATTGCCCTCACGCCCAGTCTGCAAATCTTTCAACCGCAGATTTTGGGGCGCGATCGCCTGCGGGCATTGCTGGCGGGCTTGACTGAGGAGCGTAGTGGATTTAGCGCGCTGGCCAATGTGGGGCGAGAACTGGAAGAAATTCAAGGCGAAGTTCCCAGCCGCGTTTTGTTGAATCAGGCATTTACCAGCAATGCTTTGAAAACGCAGATCGATCGCAATCCAACGGCGATCGTACATCTGGCCACCCACGGTCAATTTAGCTCCGATGCAACCAAAACATTTATTCTGGCGTGGGACAGACCGATTCCCGTGCAGGAGTTGGGGACGCTACTGCGATCGGCGGCGGACCAGCGTCTCGGTGATTCGGCTCAACGGAATACGGCGATCGAACTTCTGGTGCTGAGTGCCTGTGAAACCGCCGAAGGAGATAGCCGCGCTGCGCTGGGGTTGGCTGGAATCGCAGTACAGGCGGGCGCACGCAGCACCCTGGCGTCATTGTGGAGTCTGGATGATGAGTCGGGGGCGCAACTGATGGAGCAGTTCTATCGTATCCTGGCGACCAGCACCGACTCAAAGGCAGAAGTCTTGCGACAAGCTCAACTGTCGCTGTTGCGCAACCCAGACTTTCGCCATCCCCGCTATTGGGCACCTTATGTATTGGTAGGGAATTGGCTGTGAACCCCCTGGCACTGGTCTTCTAACGGATGAGGGAAGCGAAGCCTCGCCTTGTCAGCAATTCAAGCATCGAGATCGGGCGATCACAGAATCCCATTGCCATTGCCGGAGTCGTATCTTTTTTCA
>JBIKWV010000117.1:0-8884 GCA_044356135.1 Elainellaceae cyanobacterium | reverse complement strand
CTTTGCCAAGCTCAAGCAGTATCGAGCGATCGCAACGCGCTACGACAAGTTAGCAGAGACATTTCTCAGTGCGATTTACATGGCTGCTGTTGTCATCTGGCTTAATTGATGACACGCCCTAGCAAGCGATCGCCCACTCCTAAAAACGATCGCCAATCACCACCACCAGCCTCGTGTCCCCCACATCATCCAGGGACACTTCCAGGCGTCCCAGACCAAAGGGCGTGTTCAGGTGCAACCCCGTACCAAAACTAATCCGGCTGTTGGCCTTCTCCCGAACCACTGCGGGACGACCAATCACATCCCCGGCGGTTCCCAGGTTGGTGGCATAGTCGCTGAAAATGACACCCCGCAGGTTGAGGTCGCGCTGAAACAGGCGAAAGTTGGCGATCGGGAAGCGGTACTGCAAAGTCCCCACCAGAAAGCTGCGTCCTGTGCCGATCGCCCCTGTGGCATCGGTTCCTGCATTAAATCCTTCGTAGGGCAGCACGTCACCCAGAATCGTGCCTCCCTGGAGGCCAAAGATGAGCGTGCGTGGGCCTTCAGCAAACCCAAACAGGTTAGCTGGAATGAACTGGAGATAGTAGGCGCTCAGCCGGGTGAAAGTGGCACTCTCGCTGCCGAGGGTGAACCCCTGATCCAGTCCCACACGAATGACATTGCCGCTGGTAGGGGATGCGCGCCGATCCAGGGTGCTGCGAATAGCGGCAAAATTAAAGGTCATCAGGTCATCGATGCCGTCCCGGTCGAGGGTCAGGGCATTGCCCAGCTCATCCACGGGGAAAAGCCTGGAGGTGAAGACAGAATCTCGAACAGAGACTCGCTGGTAAGAAGCACCGATCGCCGTTTGAATTGCATTGCCAATTGGCAGATAAACCTCCGCGCCGCCCCCCAGTCGGTGCAGCCAGGGCACATCGCCATTGGGCAGCTCGACGGTGCGATCGCCCCCGCGAAAGGCCGGAAAGTATGATCGCTGATTGAACACATTCACCCCAAAACCCCTCCGGGGAGCGGGGGTAAAATCGTTGTAGCTGAGGTCAAACGACAGGACGCTTTCGCCCCCCTGAACCGCAAGGTTGATATTATTTGTGTCTCCCAGAGGCAGGCGAGCGCTCCCCGTCACCGAAAATCCCGCTTCGTCTACGGCGATATCCAATAGTCGAGGACGTAACGGCCCCTGAAGCACCGTCGGCAGCGATAGCCGGGGGCCAAACTGAAACCGGACGACCCGCCGTTCAGGGGGAATTCCCAGACTACCGGGGGTTGTGAACGGAGTTGTTTGTGACAGAGCAGATGGCGTTTGTTCGGCCTGGGCCAATACTTCCAGATCTGAAGCGCTGGTACTGACGGGTTCTCTGGTTTGGGATGCTGTTTCAGCCACATCACCAGAGAGGGCTGCGGCGTAGTCCGTGGCGATCGCCTTTTCTACAGGAATCGCCTTCCCTGCGCTGCTTCCTGGAAGTTGGGCAGCGTTCGCTCCGCAGTTCCCCAAAGGGATAATCGCCCCTGATACCCCACTGGCCAGAACACCCAGAGACATCAGGCTACCAGCCCCGAAACGGTAAATCTTTGCGGTAGTCACCCAATTCCTCCTCACCCAACAACACACCTGCTTAACCGGAACAGAAGCCGTTTCATCATTTGTGCGATCGTAACCAGAAGAAACGGTTCTGCCCATTCGCATCCTCATCTTGCCCACTCTCCCGACAAATAAACCAGAAGCTCACGGCACAATATTTCCGGTGGCACAGTCTCGCAGCCACAGGCGCACGGCTTCTCCAATCACTCCCTGGGTCGTGTCTTCCGGTGGCGTGGGAGGTTGCAAAGGTGGCACGTTCCCGAAACGAGAGAAAAGAAACACCATGCGCCATCCCTCCTCCGTCGGCACCAGAAATAGCCAGTGATAGTTCTCCAGCACAGCCACCTGGTTGTTCTTATACTGCCGCTCCCGTGTGGTGAAGAACACCTGGCGGACATCTCCACTGGAAGGCGTTCCACTACTGGCCATCAGCGGCAACGGCTCCAACTCAGCCCGCCCCGCCCGCAGCACATATAAATCAGAAGGCGCAGGTCGTCCCAGCACGCGAGACACCTGACTCACCCGATTGGCATAGGGTGGCAGATCCCTGAGCAGCAATGGCGTCAGCAATTCCAGTTGGTCGGGACAGGTCGCAGGCGGACGAAGCGGCTGAACCGCACGGGGTACCGGGACGGGAGATTGAGAACTAGGAGAGGCAGCAATTAACTCTTTGGGGAACTGGGAAGCAAACACCCCATTCGAAATCGGCGACACGAACGCTACCACCCACAGCCCGATTCCAATCCTCATCCACCGCGGCTCATCTACCATTCACCCCACTCCCACCAGTAATATCCGAAGTTCACCGCAGAGGCGCAGAGGACGCAAAGGCTCTACTCTGCGTCCTCTGCGCCTCTGCGGTGAACTCAACATTGTTCATATGCTTTGATCCTTTTGACACCGATTCCCTATGACCCATCACCCACCTCATCACAAATCCGTTCAAATGCCTCCCCCGGATCCTCCGCTCCCGTAATCGGACGACCGATCACCAGATAATCTGCCCCCGCCTGCAACGCCTGCTTCGGCGTCATCGTGCGTCGCTGATCGGCGGCGATCGCCCACTCAGGCCGTACCCCTGGACACACCAGTAGCAGATCCTTACCGCACACCTGCCGCAGATGAGCCACCTCCTGCGGCGAACAGACAATTCCGGGAATTCCGCTCTCCTGGGCCAGCAGCGTTAGTTGTAGCGCGTAATCGGTCAGCTCCAGGGGAACTTTCAGCTCAAAGGCCAGCGTCCGGGGAGGAATGCTGGTCAACACAGTAACGGCCAATAGCTGAGGAGTGGCGAATCCCCGCTCGGCGGCTCCCTCCTCGGCAGCCTTCTGTGCCGCCTGGAGTGCCGCTTTCCCGGCAGTGGCGTGAACCGTGAGCAGGTCAACGCCGTAGCGTCCCGCTGCCCGACAGGCTCCCGCCATCGTGTTGGGGATGTCATGGAATTTCAGGTCAAGGAATATCTTTTTCTGACGTTCCTTCAGCGTCTTGAGAATCGTGCCCCCCGCACTGACGAATAGCTCCAGACCCACTTTCCAGAAGGTGACCTGGGGCAGTTTGTCGAGCAGGGCGATCGCCTCCTCCTCAGTGGACACATCCATCGCCACAATAATTCGGTCTTTGATCGGCTCTGGGGATTGGCTAGGCATTGCGCAAGGCTCTCTTACAAATACGCTGAGTTTCGGGGGTGTCGCTTTCGGTGAGCCAGTGGCTGCACACCGATCGCACCCAGTCTGGACGGGTTTTGGCCGCATCGTTCAACCAGTTGGCGACAGAATCCTGAACGTAGACGGCTGGATCGGCTCGTAGGGGTTCCAGAATCGGCAACCCTGGCTCAGGCTCATCCTTTAGTTGCTGAATGTGATTGCACCAGACACCACGGGGGCGCGTGATTTCGCTGGCAAATCGACGCAGGTTAGGGGAGGCTTGCTGAGTCCAGGGCGTGAGCAGGGCGATCGCCTCCGTCAAAGTATTACTCACCTGCCCCCGCAGCGCCAACCAGGCCCACTCCCGCACGCCAAAATGAGGATCGTCAGCCAGAGGACGCATTTGCTCCAACTGTTCGGCCAGCGTTTGCTGGGGTAGTTTGCCCACCAGAAAAGCGGCCCAGCCTCTGACAGTATCTGCCGGGTGGGTTGCCAACTCCGAGAAGATGGTAGTTCCCCTGTGGGACAGTAGAAGTTCGGCGGCGATCGCCATCCGTTTCGTGATGCTGGCTTCCCCAGACAACTGCGACACACCCGTTTCTGAGGGTAGAAATGGGCGGATCAGAACCGTAAAGTCGATCGCCAAAATTTCCGCCAGTGTTGCAGTTTCCATTTCTCCAGCATTCAGCGCCGCCAGAATCTCTGGCGGAATGTCTGATCGACGGGTCGCTCCCTTCCGTCTTGTCATCGCTTAAGCGACTAACCGAACAAAGCGGCTCTTGCCCACCTGCAAAACTTTGCCGTTGAGAGCATTTGGGGAGTCAAAGCTGAGGTCAGGATTATCCACCTTCTCCCCATCTAACCGCACGGCACCCCCCTGAATTTGACGGCGACCTTCCCCACCGCTCTTGCACAGGCCGCTGGCTCCCAGGATAAAGAACAGTCTGGCCGGGAACTGGATCTCGGACAACGAAAACTCCGGGACGGCCTCCGCCTGTTTAGCATCGCCTTTTACCAGAGTCAGCGCAGCTTTCTGGGCTTCCTGGGCGGCGGCTTCCCCGTGGTATTGGGAGACGATCTCCAGGGCGAGGAGTTTCTGGCGATCGCGCGGGTTCTCCGGCAGTTTGTCCAGGGGCAGATTGGTGAGCAGCTCAAAGTAGGAGGCGATCGCGTTGTCGGGGATCTTCTCCAGCTTGGAGTACATCGACAGCGGGTCTTCCGACAGCGCCACGTAGTTGTTCAGCGACTTCGACATCTTCTGCACCCCGTCCGTTCCCGGCAGGATCGGCATCAGCAGGCCAAACTGGGGACGCTGGCCAAAATGGCGCTGGAGGTCTCGACCCACCATCAGGTTAAATTTCTGGTCAGTACCGCCCAGCTCTACATCAGCCTCTAGAGCCACTGAGTCATAGCCCTGCATGAGCGGGTAGAGGAATTCGTGCAGATAAATGGGGTTCTCCTTCTCAAATCGCTCGGCGAATCCCTCCTTAGCCAGCATCTGCCCCACGGTCATCGTGGCCAGGAGTTCCAGAATGTTGCCCAGATCCAGTTTAGACAGCCACTCGGAGTTGTAGCGGATCTCCAGGCGACCGGGGGTGTGGAAGTCCAGAATCGGGCGGAGCTGATCAATGTAGGTCTGGGCGTTCTGCTTCACCTCTTCGGCGGAAAGCTGGCGGCGCACCTCGGATTTTCCGGTTGGATCGCCAATGCGGGCGGTGAAGTCGCCGATCAGCAGGATTGCCGTGTGGCCTGCATCCTGAAAAGCTCTCAGCTTACGGTAAATAGTACTATGACCCAGGTGAATGTCGGTGCCCGTCGGGTCAATGCCGAATTTGATGCGCAGGGGGCGTTTGCTCTTTTCCATCCGCTGCACCAGATTCTCATCGGGGTCGCTCGAATTGGGCTGATCGGGGAAAATTTCGGTGGTTCCCCGATGCAGCCATGCGTAGGATTCATTCTGAGCGGATTGATTTGCTGGCATACTCTCAAACAATTTCGTTACACTCACCATTAAATAAACGCTGAAAAACCACGATTTTCTGCGGATATTTGTAGAAAACCATAGAAAACGCTTAGAAACCTGCTGTATGTTTTGAATGCCATCTTCAATGGTTTGTGAGAGGTGGGTCGGGCTGCGCCCGCCCCACCTCTCAACAGATTCAACAAGAACGCTTGCGCAGGCTAATATAATCGCAAAACTATAATCTCAAACTCTATGGTGGTCTGGAACACTTTACTCAAAAGTCGATGATTGGCTCCTGACCTATTTTAGTTCTTCGCGCCCGTCTTCTATCCATTGATAGATTCGGCGGCATTCAGGGAAACTTTAGTCAACCTTTTTCAATCCCATTTCTTACCCTCATCCAAGGAACGCTTTTCCGTGTCGTCCACCATCAGAAAAAACTCGTCCGGGCAACCCGACCAGCCCCGCAAACCCAAAGTCACGCCCCCTGCAAAAACGCCCCAGCAGGAGCAGTCGGAGGCGATATCTCCCTTCGTCGATTTTGTGCAGTCGGTGGGCAAAATCTCGGCGGGCACGATCCTGGGGATCACGATGTTGACGAGTGCGATCGCCGCTGGTGGTCTGGTGGGGCTGGCCATCAGCTTCCGCAACCTGCCCGATGTGCGGGTTCTGCGAAACTACATTCCCGCTGAGACGACCTATATCTACGACATCAAAGGGGAATTGCTCGACAGCATCCACGACGAGTACAACCGCAAGGTGGTAGATCTGAACGAAATTTCTCCCAACCTGAAGCGGGCGGTGCTGGCGATCGAAGACAGTTTCTTCTTCTCCCACCACGGCATCAATCCCACCAGTATTGGCCGTGCCCTGATCACCAACCTGGAGGAAGGACGCACGGTCGAGGGTGGATCCACTGTCACCATGCAGTTGGTCAAGAACCTGTTTCTCACCCCGGAGCGCTCCTTCAGCCGCAAGGTGGCCGAAGCGGTACTGGCCCTGCGGTTAGAGCAAATCTTTACCAAAGACCAGATCCTGGAGATGTATCTGAACCAGGTCTACTGGGGTCACAATAACTATGGCGTTGAGACCGCTGCCCAGAGCTACTTTGGCAAATCGGCCTCGCAGCTCACCCTGGCGGAATCCGCCATGATGGCCGGGTTGATCCAGGCACCCGAAGACTTCAGCCCCTTTGTGAATCCCAAACTGGCGAAGCAGCGGCAGGCGATCGTCCTCGACAGGATGCTGAAGTTGAAGTGGATCACCCCCCAGGAGTACAACAACGCCAAAAAGCAGGAGCTGAAATTTGGTGACATCACCTCCTTCAGCCGCAGTCGATCGCCCTACATCACAGAAGCCGTCGTCAGCGAACTGGAAGCCCGTTTTGGTAAAGATGCCGTCCTCAAGGGTGGGATGCGCGTCCAGACCACCTTTGACGTAAACTTCCAGCGGTTAGCTGAGGAAGCCGTCAAGCAGGGACACCAGCAGTTGCTCAGACGCGGCCTCAGAGCGGATCAGATGTCCCTGGTCGCTGTGGATCCCCGCACTCATTTTGTGAAGGCGATGGTAGGCGGGGTGGATTACCAGAAGAGCCAGTATAACCGGGCGATCCAGGCACTGCGCCAACCCGGCTCGGCCTTCAAACCGTTCGTCTACTATGCAGCCTTTGCCTCCGGTAAGTACGCCCCCAACTCGACCGTCATGGATACCCCCGTTAGCTATCCCGATGGCTACGAAACTTATTCACCGCAAAACTACGACGGCGGTTTCTCCGGGGCGATGTCGGTACGCGCCGCTTTAGAACAATCCCGCAACGTGCCTGCTGTTCGCCTGGGCCAGGAAGTTGGGATTAACAAGGTGATTGAAATTTGCCGCACGTTGGGCATCCGCAGCCCGATTGAGCCTGTGACTTCGCTGCCGCTGGGGTCGGTTGATTTGACACCGCTGGAAATGGCCTCTGCTTATGCCACCTTTGCCAGTGGGGGCTGGCAGTCTGACACGACCTTTATTGTGCGAGTCACCGACAGTACGGGCCAGGTACTGCTGGATAACACCCCCCGCCCTCAACTGGTGCTCGATCCCTGGGCGGTCGCTGCCCTCAATGATGCAATGCAGGGTGTGATCACACGGGGGACAGGACGCGCCGCCAAGCTGGATCGTCCAGCTGCGGGTAAGACAGGTACAACTACCTCAGAGCGGGATATCTGGTTTGTCGGTTATGTGCCCCAGCTTTCCGTTGCTATCTGGGTGGGAAATGATAACTACAGCCCGGTGGGAATTGGTGCAACGGGTGGTGGGTTTGTAGCTCCCGTATGGCAGGACTTTATGCAGAAGGCACTCCAGGGCGTTCCCGCGCAGAATTTCCGTCCGATGTCGGATTTTACACGGCCTTAAACACCTGGGGCGATCGCCCTTCAGTGCCGACTCAACTCGCGCTCGAAACACCGCATCGGGCGCTTCTACCCAGTGCGGCTCCCAGTGCAGCGCATCCAGTTCGACATGAGGCAAATCAAGCTGCTGGCCGATCGCCTTTGCCAGCGTCGTCTTTCCCGAACCCGTCGTACCCACAATCGAAATTCGCTGGCCTAACGTTTGAATATCCATTCGACGCTCAAGAACAAGGCTTATCGTGCTTCAAGCCCGTCACCCTCGATTCCCGAAGTCGTGCGTTCGGGGGAAGCGATCGCCCAACGGGTGACGATACTGTGAAACTTTGCTCCTGCTGGATTAAATATGAATCTTTCTGCTCCGTTTGCTTCACCTGTACATCCAACCAACCGCAGCCCTGCTGTATCGCGTCTCTCGCAAGCGATAGAGACCGTCCAGTCATTGGCAGGAGCGACTCCACCAGGAGGTCTGGTCTTTCTATCCATGCTGTCGGTGCAGGTGGGAGCAGCGCTGGCAAAAATCTTGTTTACACTGCTAGATCCGGTGAGTGCCAGTTTCCTGCGGGTGCTGTTTGCGGCAGTCATGCTGTGTCTTATCTGCCGTCCCCGATTACGCCACTACAGTGGGCGCGAGTACTGGCTGCTGGCTCTATTGGGAGCGGCAATTGCCTTCATGAACCTGGCATTTTATGGGGCGATCGCCCGCATCCCCCTGGGAATTGCCGTGGCGCTGGAATTCGTTGGCCCCCTGGGCGTCGCTGTGCTGGGGTCCCGTCGTCTGCTAGATCTCCTCTGGGTGGGACTGGCCGGGGCTGGTGTTCTGCTGCTTACGCCGCTTGCGGGTGTAGAACTTGACCCGGTGGGGGTCGCCTGTGCAATGGCATCTGCCCTGTGCTGGGGCGCGTATATCTTGCTGGCAGCAAAAGTAGGGCAGGTTTTTTCGGGGGGTGCAGGGCTAACGTTGTCGATGCTGATTGCCGCTGTCCTTTTGCTCCCAGTTGGCCTGACTCACGGAGGCCCAGTGCTACTCCACCCTTCCGTGCTGCTGCTGGGGTTAGGAGTTGCCTTTGTCGGCACCGTCATCCCCTATTCGCTGGAGTTTGCCGCCCTCAAACGGATGCCTCCCAAAGCCTTTGGTGTACTGATGAGTGTGGAACCTGCGATCGCCGCTCTGGTCGGTTTCTTCATGCTGGGTGAAACGCTGAATCTGAACACAATTGTTGCTATCTGCCTGGTAACGGTGGCGGCGATCGGGGTGACGTTGTTTGAGGGACGGGGGGAGTGAGTGGATGGGTGGATGGGTGGATGGGTG
>JBIKWV010000116.1:0-8940 GCA_044356135.1 Elainellaceae cyanobacterium | reverse complement strand
AAGTTGTATTAAGTAGGGGGTGCAGGGGCAATGCCCCTGCTTGGGGGCTAAGCCCCCAAACCCCCCGTACCTCACCTGAGTAAGAACCGCTATATGTTGATTTGTATGGTCAAAGTTGGTTGAATTACCAGGGATATTGCGCGGACGCGATCGCTGAGTTAATGAAACTGAGTCGCAATAAGCGCAAGTATTATCTCAGGGGACTGAGGGCGATGAAGCTTATCCAGTCGGCTTTGTAGGCACTTTCGTCACCATCTTTCCATGACTACTTCTGCTTCAAAATGAGTAGTGTGATATCGTCTATTATTGTTTGGCGACCTATGAACTGATGCACATCTGCGATGACATTTTCCTGAATGCTTTGAGAATTCCTAAACCAGTGTTGCCGCACAACCTGACATAATCGCTCCAAGCCATAACATTCGTTGTCTTCATTTTGGGCTTCTGTAATCCCATCGCTGTATAGCACAATACCATCCCCAGATTGGAGTTCTAGGGTGATCTGAGCAATGAAGTCCTTGATATCGTCAATCAGACCTACCGTGAAACCTAGATCTAAGGTGTCAATTTTTTCAAGTTCACCACCCGCACGAACCAACAACACCTCTTCGTGTTGACCGCTAATACTTAATTGACCGTCAGTATAGGTAAGAATTGCCAGCGATAAGTTACGATCGACCCCCATTCGTTGCACATTGTCATAAAGGGTAGCGTTGACCGTATTGAGAAAGCGAACCGGATCAATTTCACGAAGTTTCGTCAGTGTCCGAATTGTGGTTTGGGCCATCATCATGACCAATCCACTTTCAAGCCCGTGTCCAGTAACATCACCGATGCCAATGGTAATAATACCGTCCTGAATCAAAACATCATAATAATCTCCGCCAACTTCAGCCGCAGGCATCATATAGGCTGTAACATCCACATGGGGAATCGCGGCTAATTCCTCCGATCTGGGCAAAATCATTTTCTGAACCCGTTGCGCCACATCCAGTTCTGCACTCATCCGCAGGTTCTCAGCTTTGAGGCGGTTGTTGAGTTGGGTAATCTCTGCGTTAGCCACAGCAAGTTGAGTGGTGCGCTGAGCCACTTTATTTTCTAGCGTTTGGTAGAAACGAGCATTCTCTAGGGCAATGCCAGCCTGTACCCCAAGCGCCTCGACCAGGGTGACTCGCTCAGGCGGAAAGGCTCCGCGGACAAAACGATTTTCCAGATATAGCCACCCAATGATTTCTCCTCTTAAGGAAATCGGGCAAACCATGATCGATTTAACGCCAGTCTGAACGATGTGTTTACACCCTTCCAGGACTTCTTCACGCTCTGCATCATGGACTACAATTGTGCTTCGGGAGTTCCGGGCTAAGTCGATTACGGGATGGGCGAGATTGTCCATCTCGCCAACCTCGGCATTGAGATAGATCAAAGGATTATCCAGTCTTGCTTCTACCTCAGCCCGAAGGGTTCCCTCAAGCAAGAAGAGGAGTCCGCGATTGGCCCCGGATGCCTCCAATACAGTGCTCATCAACTGCTCAACCAACCCCCGCTGATCAATCTTTTCTGAGATCGTTGCCACCGCATTCAAAAGGATTTCCACGTCCAGTTGACCTAACCGGACGGTATCTCTAGACCACTGATTAGTCAGTTGCTCCTGAACCTGAGGGGAGAAGAGTTCATCGCCGAGTGCCGGACACCCCCATTCTAGCCATGCCTCTCTGGCCCGACGGCGAAATTCGAGGGCGACCCGTTCGTTGTTTTGTTGCTCGAAGATTTCAACCAGAAGGGTTCGGGCAATAGCCTGATACATCAGAGCCCCTCGATCGCAGGCTCCATCAGCGGTGTGTAATTTCAAAACAGCAATCGATGGGCGGTTGCAGATCAGCGCATCGCACGCATCCAGGATGGCAAGACGATGGTTGAGATTCATCGGCGCAAATTTAGCCCAGAACCTCAAACGGCGGCGTTGTTTTCGGGCCAGTCGTATATCATCCGGGTGTCGTCCTTTTCGCCATGCCAGAAGATAGGCGTTGAGAGCCTGGAAGAAAGCAAGTCCGGGAACAATTACCTGACCGACGATCTTTTCTTCATAGCGGGCAGCGAGAGCAAAGGCATCCCTGGCCTCTTCAAGTCGTCCTGTCAAATGTTTAAGGATGCCAGATGCCAGAGAGCTAATCGCGATCTGAACACCATTATTCGTTGCCTTGAAAACGGGAAGCAGGGCGGTATGGTCATACCATTGCCCGGAAAGTTCGGTTGGGAGTTCTGGTTGCCCCAGAGTTTCAGAAAGCTGAACCCAGGCAAGAAAACAGTTTTTGACATGGGGCAGTTGGCAGCTTCGGAGATACTTCACCACGTTAGGATAACGCTCATGCAAATCAAGTGGTACCCCCGAGAAGAATTGTGTGTAGAGCATTACACCGGCTGAATAGGTCGCGTTCTCCTCATCGCCTGAGTCCCGGTTGTAGGCCCAAGTGCGATATAGTTCCTGGGTGCAATCTTCCAGAGGAGTGTACCAATGGCGCACGAAGCAAGCGACCACGAAGTTTGCCTTGGCCTCTTGCGCGCCGCCATAGCGACGGCCTACGGCCAAGGCAAGTTCACCAAACTGCCGACCTCTTTCAATTTGCCCCAACACCCCCGATAGCACGAGTGCCCAAACTGCAAAGCCATAGGGTGAGCAAGATGTGATACCTTTCTTGAGGGATAACCGGGTAGTAGTGATACCGATCAAAGGAAGCAGGTTGGGTTCAGCAAAGTAGGCAGCACTGGCCGCTTCCGTCAGGATCAGGATTGCCTCACGCGCTTGTACATCTTTACAGTCGGGTAGCCTAATAAAACTGATCGGTTCGGCTCGCCCCTGGGCCAACAGGGCCTGAGCCACCCCCCAAAGTAGATGACCGAGGTGGGGCTTCCGGGGTAACAGAAAACCCAGTTCTCTGGCCACCGCTACAGCATCATCGACGGCTTCGTCGTAGCGGGTTTGGGTACTGAGGAATCTGATGCGGAGTCCATGGGCCGGACTGGCATCGACAATGGATTTGGCATGGGAGATTACTTGTTCAGCGACCTGTTCAAATTCTTTGTAGTCACTTCGAGCATGGTGGCATCGAGCCAGTTCGATGTGTAATTGCAGCGTGGTTTTATAGGCATTATGCCAAGGATGCGGCGGCAAAAGATGAATTGCTGCCTGCAAGATCCGAAGGGCCGTGTCGAAGGCCAAACCCCGAAGGGCACTCTGCCCAGCACGCATCCCCAGGTCAGCGAAACTACTGCGCTCTTGAGCGTCGGTCACGCGATCCAACGCAAACATAATGTGGTCAAAAACTTCGACAAGACGGAGCGACAACTCTTCTTTCGTGAGGATGAGCATGAGCAACCGTCCGATCTGCAGATGCCGATCCTTTTGTTGCTCAATGTCTAGTTGTTCATGGACTGTCTGGCGCACCTGATCGTGCTGGAAACGATATCTTGCCCCCCCGTAAGCAGCATTGGCCTCATCAGTCAGGTTCCAGGAAGCCAAAGATTGCAAAACGACGTGGTTGCTGTCCATGGGCACGATCAGACCTCGATCGACCGCATGGGCAAGGCCACACGCCGCTTGAGATGGGAGAATCTTGTGGACTTGCACGAGGGTTCGCAAACTGAATTCCCCACCGATGCAAGAGGCAGTGTTTAAGAGGTCTATGCAGTCTGCTGGAAGGTTGGTGAGCCGCTCGGTTAGGAGTTGGGCAATGTTATTCGGGATCACCTGCCCCATCAAGGTTTCATCGTTCCATGTCCAGATGCAGTTATGGTCATCCCAGACAAAGAACCCACGCCGCTGAAGAGATTGGAGAAACTCGGTGACAAAGAAGGGATTTCCTGCTGCTACTGTGGCAATGCGCTCCGCGATCGGGCTGACCTCTAATGGAGACCGATGTACAGTGTCAGCAATCAGGTTGGTGATGTGGTCGATGTTGAGAGGCTGTAGCTCGATCTCATGGGCATCATCGGCAGTTTTTGCAAGGGATTTGAGGGTTTGGAGGGCTGGGTGGCCCGGCCCAAGCTCATTCTTTCTATAGCCCACAACAATCATGAGGTGGCTGAGGTCTGGGTGATGCCCTAAAGCTTCGAGCAGATGGAGTGATGGGGGGTCGGCCCACTGTAGGTCATCGATAAAGATGCTGAGAGGGCTATCCGCCGTGGTAAACACGGAGATGAATCGAGCAATCAGACCATGGAAGCGCCGTGTGGCATCGATCGGGGGGATGTCATCAACCTCGGGTTGAGGCCCAAGCATATCCCGAAGTTCGGGAATTTGATCTGTCAGTAGCCCCCCATGAATACCAACGGCATGCTGAAGTCTCTCTTTGAGTGCAGTGATGATGTCGTCGGGGGCCGCTAATTCTCGTCGGAGGAGCGCGCGGAGGGCCAATAAAATGCCTAGATAAGGAAGGTTTGTGCGGTATTGGTCAAACTTGCCGGAGCAGAACTTGCCCCGACGGGTAACCATCAAGCGTTGAAGCTCGGAAACAAGAGCTGTTTTTCCAATTCCACTCTGACCACCGACAGACACAAAGACCCGTTGACCAGCATCGAGCATATCTAGGGCTTTTGAAAGTTGGGAAATCTCTTGGTTTCTGCCATAAATACGGTTGGGAATCCGGAATCTTGAAGAGGTATCGACTTGACCGATCTCAAAGGGGCGGATGGTTCCCGTTTTCTGGAACGATAGCAAGCACTCGCGCAGATCGTGGACCAGTCCGTTAGCAGTGGCATAACGCTCCTCACTATTCTTCTGTAACAGCCGATTCACGATTTGAGACAGAGTCGGGGGGATGTCTGGGCGCAACTGATGGATCAGTGGCGGTAGTTGAACCATGTGGGCATAGGCCAACGCTGCCGGTACGCTCTCATCAAAAGGGTGACGACCCGTGGCAAGTTCGAAAAGAGTTACCCCCAAGCTGTAGAGGTCTGAGCGCTCATCTACTTGGTCATGAACACGCCCACATTGCTCTGGAGCGATATAGGCTAAGGATGCCTCCATGTCTGCCGGGGCAATCTCAGCAGATTCGCCAATGGTTGCAGCGGATCCCAGATCAATCCATCTGATCTCGCCGTCAGGGAGGACAATCGCGTTGTCAGGCTTAATATCGCGATGGAGGATGCCTGCCCGGTGGAGATGGGCAAGCGCCAGGGCTAAGTGAACTCCTAAGGGGAGAAGGCGCTGTAGCGGCAACCCGTAAGGCAGAAGCAGGTCCCGCAAACAGATAGCATCGCAGTCCTCCATGATCAGGGCAACGGAGGCGCGATAGTGAACAAGCTTGAGATGACGACAAAGACCCAGCCCTTGAGCCTTAGAAGCAAGGGTCCAAGCCCGCTGGTAGTTTGAAAGAACGCGGATGTTAGGGCGTGGATTTGATGGGGTCTTAATCAACACAGAAGAACCATCTATATCCCGCGCCCGAAAAACCAGACTTCTTGGACCACTGTGTAGAGGCTCACCGACTTGGGTGTACCCAGAAAGTTCCATAGCCAATCAATACTGGATGGTGGCTGGAATGGTTCGTTCGTACGGATCATTATCAGTAGGCTCCAGTGGCTGGTACTGTTTGAGCCCAGGCTGTTTACTGACAGCCTCCAGATTTTTCTTGAAAGCAATTTGAGATTTAAGGAGAACAGGATCAAGAAAGGCATAGCCGACCTCATGGAGGTTTGGCTTGATCGCAAAGGGCAGGAAAAACATCTGCTGGGCAATTGAGGCCCGATACAGATCCTCTGTTGCGGCGACGCTACCCGATTGCGGCGGTGGCTCATCGATAGATGTGGGCGGTTTGATTCGGATCCGCAGGAATTTGTCTCTCACGTCCACCTGTTTGCCAAAACTCCAATGGTCACCGCCATGGGCGACGCTCACATCCCACATATAAATAGCCAAAATTCTAGCCAGCACTTCAGCATGACCCATCACCTCTTGAGGCGACGGAAAGCCGTAAATATAGGTGTGCAAGTAATTAACCCAGCGCTCAACATAGGAGTCTTGGGGATCATCCTCAAAAATGCGCTTTGCAATCTCGGCCGCAAAAGACTCGAAGACGTCGAAGTATGCCTTAAGCCATCGACCATAATCTGAATCGAACCCATATTGGGGGTTCATATAATCATATTTGGGGTACGACTTTGGGTATTGAGGCAACCCTGCATACCCTGCACCAAAGAGTAATTTAAGGTTATAAGCATCGCCCGTCAGCGGATCAAACCAGGTAGCGGCATTGTTGTTCACAACCGATATCGGGCTTTCTAACACGGCGTTGTCGAGTGGCAAGGTATAGGTGGTATGGGGATAGATGGCTTGGAATAACCGATGAGTCATGGGTACAGCCGTCTTGGTGATGGCGTTTACCGAGTCCATGGGGAAATGCAGAGCGGGGTGGACGACGAAAAGCATGTGATAAGCTGCGCCCTGCAAGGCAAAGATTTTAGCGGCTGTCCAGGCCGGATGCTGGGGAAGAACGGTAAGCTGATTGATGCGAATCGCTTTGCACGTCCGTGAGCCATCCGCTTCTTCAGCAATTGCAAGAACTGTTGGGGCACAATAATAGCCCGGAATCGGCTCAACCAGTTCCATTGCGCGAAAATCATATTTCCACAACTTCACACCCTTAGAAAAATGGAGTTGATCTTTGAATAAACTGAAATCCTCCTCCTCAAAGGGCAGAAGAAAGCGGGTATAAGCTGTTTCGAAAAGGAGCTTGTTGAAACTTTCGTCATTAGGAGCTGTGTAAGAACTGTTTTCGATCGCATATTCTGCAGCAGCCGGCGGAAAGAAAGCCAGCGTCTCAGCATAGCGCAGCCCAATGGTTGCATTCCATTGCATCTGCTCCTGTGGGGGAATGTTCAGAACTTCAGGTGCTTCAAGTAATGGGTGGCTAGGAGAAGGTTGTGGCCACGGCCCCATGCGGTTGTACAAAAAAGCCAGTGGAGTTAAGTCGTCACCCATCTTTTTCTTCCCTTGAATAGCCGTTGAGAAATAATGGTGACGATTATCTCATACCCCCAAGGTGTTGGATTGATACCTCCATATTCTTTTATTTATTTAGAGGCATATCCTTTGATCGCATAAAACTTAATGAATTGGTATGGGAAAATTAACGAGGGAAAGGTTTAATTGGCGGGGGTTTGAAGTGAATGGAATGTGAAGTGAGGAGGGAAAAGAAACAGAAGTTAACAGAGATGGGGAACAGAAGCAGGAGAGAGAAGAGCAATTGGAGCCAGAGAGAAGGGGGAGAAAAGGGAGAGTGGATACAAAAGCAGGTGGATGGAAGCTGTGAGAGGAGCAGTTGAAGCCAGAGATTGAAGGTTGGATGGCGTGAAGTCAGGAGGAAGAGCAACAGGGAGCGAAAGCGAATGAGTTGGGCGAGAGAGGAGTTACGGCATACGAACTTAGGAGACGCGCGGTTGAACCGGCGGTTGGTGGGGATCGTAGAAGATCTGATGAGCAGCCCGGAGAGCAGTGTGCCGCAAGCGAGTCGTTCGGCATCGGCATTGCAGGGGATGTACGATTTCTGGAGGAAATTGAGTGGCAAAACGCGAGGGTTAAAACTGCACAGTGTATTGTGTGTAAACGGGAACGGTACCCCATATGGAGTGATCCACCCACGAGACTTAATGATCTCCGCTCACACTGATGAATGAAAATGGATATGGGGATTGTTGAATCCCTCTGGCAAAGAGGTCGATGCGCAACTGGTGCTGAGAGGCTGGCCACGAGACGGACCTAGATGCTCGCTCGGCACACTCGATTGTGGAACCCTGACAATGCGGCCAAGCTCATCGTCGAAGCCCTTTACATCGCTGCCAGTCAGGATAAAGAAGTCGTTGTGGCTGATTACCTGCAAGCCCAACTGGAGTCCATCACCCTGACGTTGACAAGCTTACAGCAACAGTTCGGCATCATCTCCAAAGCGGCACTGGCTCCCTCTACCGTTCAACAACACCCACTGGCATCCTAGCTCTATCCCCAAATCGGAAAAATAGTTGTCGCCGACCAGCAAAAGTAGTTGACATCAGATAGGATTCTCCGCACCAATCAAATCGGCGGCAACGACCCGAAGATTTACCCGATCGCCCCCACCCAACTTTTCGGCACATGGCTTCTTCCCGGCACCGATCTCCCCATCGTCACAATTTTGTTTACGCGAATCATGGGTGCGATCGCACTTCCCGACGCAGGTGATTGGGCCATTGGGCTGATGGTTTTGTTGGCGTATGGGGCGATCGCCATCCCCCTCGGCTTCTCCCAAAAATTTCTGCACTACCAGCCCTGGAAAACCTTCTGGAGGCACAAGGCACTGCTGATTCTAAAACTGTTCTTTATGCCCGCCCTGGTGGAAGAACTGTTCGTTCGTGTTCTGCTGCTCCCTTATCCTCGTGCAGGCGTCACTCCTCAGATGTGGCTATCGTGGGCAGCAGTGAGTCTTTTTATATTTATTCTCTATCACCCGCTGAATGCGATCACACTTTACAAAATTGGCTATCCCACCTTCTTCAATTCCGTGTTTTTGAACTTAACGGGACTATTGGGGATTGTGTGTACAATTGCTTATTGGTTCACGGGTTCACTCCTGATCATCACCTGCATTCACTGGATTGTTGTCTGTGTCTGGCTAATTCTATTAGGTGGTATGAAGCGCCTACATCCTCAGGCAGTCTGAAGTACCATGCATAACATGTAGTAGTTTGTCTCTTCGCTGTAGTGGCCTGACACAACTCAGATTATTACTTCGGCAGTTAAATAGAATGCTTTGCGTGGCGCTCGAAGTGCGCCACGCAAAGCATTCTATTTAACTTTTGCATTCTAAAATATTGCCGAGGTAATAGGGCATTAGGATTGTGGGGTGGGCCTCTTGCCCGCCCAGAACACCGGGCGGGCAAGATGCCCACCCCACGGTCAATTCAAACTCT
>JBIKWV010000115.1:0-8982 GCA_044356135.1 Elainellaceae cyanobacterium | reverse complement strand
TAGTCCTGCGCTTCTGGAGATTCTACCTACCTATTCCACCTGTACTCACCTGGAAATTGAAACCTACACCTGGGACGTGCTTCCTGCTGAGATGAAGTTAGATTTACTGACTTCGATTCAGCGCGAGTATGAGTGGGTATTGTCGGTGTTGGGGAAAGTGGGCGATCGCCAACAGGTTGCCGTTTTCCAGTAGATGATGAGTTTTTGTAGTGGTTCGACACAACTATAGCGGTTCTCGCTCGAGTGAAGTACAGATTTTGTGAGAGAGTCGCGCGGAGCGCGACTCTCTCACAAAATCTGTACCTTATACAAGCGCGAAGCGCTATAGTACATTAGGATCAAATAGAGGTAAAACGATGCCACCGAAAGTAGCGCTGCCCCCCGACTTAGAGGACGATTCAATATTGATGCCGGGGATGAGTATGGAAGCGTTGACAGCGCTGGCGATCGCGGAGCAACTGGAGGCGTCATTGCCCCCAGGATCGTCACTTCAAGGGCCAACCTCACAACTGCCGCCAATACCGACAGAATTCCTGAACGACTTCGCCCAAACCTGAACGAATACCAGCAGTAAGGGGCGGCGCAGGCGCTGTCTGCAATGGACACGCAGGGCGGTATTTAGTTTAGACGGAACTGGTGTTGATAAAGCTTGCTATCTGATAGCGATCGCCCCTTCCAGCGAAAAGCTCGATGGGGAAGCGGTGGTTGCCTTTTCTGATGGGAGGGCGATCGCAAAGTACAGGGGGCTGGTGGGTGCGATCGCATTGGCTTAGAAGGGGTGAATACCCGCAGCTTTCGCCAGTTGAGATCACCCATAGATGAGTTAGCTGATGCAGAGGGAAGGCCAGTAGCGATCGCCTCTCCTGCAATGTTCAGTGATTGAATGGTGCGATCGCCTGTATCAGCATCATTGGCGATCGCTTGGCTGGCAAAAGAGTAGAGAGCAGTGTATTTGCGAATGGATTTTGCCGACAGATTTAAAGAGATTGAAAGTAGTTCTTGCATACCGCCTGCAATTTCTGCTTAAAATGCACTTGCACGGTTTCTGGCGAAACGATGATGCAATTTTCCCCGTAGCGTAGCACTTCTCTGAAGAACCAGAAGGTATTCGAGATGTTGCGCACAACTTTTCTCACAGGTGGATCACGATCGCTCATCCACTCGTTACTCACATCAGCACTTTTGGGTTCATAGGCGAAGGCCAACCCTTTCAGCAAGTGCATTTCGACCTGAAGCGTATCCAGCGTGGAGTGCCACTGACCGCCAATCACACTCAAGGCAGCGTCAGGAATGCGGTCTAATCGCAGCGTCCAGTTGTGCTGTAGTTCTGGGATGTCCCGATTGCCTTCTGTCTCCTCACACCAGCATTCCAGATACTGTCTCTGTTCATAGGGAGTAATTTGGGCATGGCGGATCGTGAAACTCATCGGTTTATCGGCAGCATCTCGGTAGGTGAGTCGGAAGGGCGTTTGACGTTGGATGTACTGATCGATTGCGGCTCGCCAGGAGGGGGTAGGCGTATTCAGGTCTTGTTCCAGCTTGCTCCGTAACGGGAGTGGCAATTCACTCCGTTCCAGTAAAAGTTGAGCGATAATTTGAGCAGAATCAGGGTGTCCAGCGTCAATCAGTGCCTGCATCGACTGTTGGAGTGCCCGAATGCGAGTTTCTGACCAGTCGTTGTTTCGCCCAACCAGTAGCTCTCGACGGGCGATCGCCTCCATCAGACGGGAAATATTGGGACGGGTGCCCCACAGTATGCCCTGTTCGCCTGCGATCGCCTCTAACCGCAGCTTGTCCTGTTCCGACAGCGACAGCGTGATTGATTGTCCCTTACGTCCCATAGGCTCAAAAGTGTACGTACACTTTGTACTTGTTAGCTTTTATTGTGAATGGCATCATGGTTATAACGCAATCGGCCCGGAGGATTGATTCAAAAAATAGGTAAATTTTTTCTGGTGTGATCGTCAAAACGGTCAGAGTAGAAATTCTTCCCTGAAATCGAATCCAAGGCACTGCCCCCTCTGTCAAGGAACACAATGTCATCTGCGATCCTGGAGCTTGGACAAATCATTCGAGTTCGTTCACGTCAGTATCTGGTGGAAGACGTGATTCTCCCTGACTCCCCTGTGGGAGACACCAGAGTACGCCTCGCGTGTCTTGAGGACGATGCCCAGGGCGAGACTTTGGAGGTCTTTTGGGAACGGGAGATTGATGCTCAGGTATTGGAGGCGGCATCCTGGGAAGCGGTTGCGAAACGAGGATTCGACAACCCCCGCTACTTCTCGGCGTACCTCCACGCGCTGCGGTGGAACTGTGTTACTTCGACAGACCCCAAGCTGTTCCAGGCTCCCTATCGTGCTGGAATTGAGGTGAAAGCGTATCAGCTAGAGCCGCTGCGGAAAGCGCTGCGGATGCCTCGCGTCAATCTATTTATTGCCGATGATGTGGGTTTAGGGAAGACGATCGAAGCCGGGTTGATTCTCCGGGAAATGCTGATGCGGCAGAAGATCAAGCGCGTGGTGATTTCCTGTCCTCCGTCAGTAGTGCGCCAGTGGAAGGAGGAGATGGAGAGCCGTTTTGGTCTGACGTTCATCATCTACGACCGCGACTTTGTTGCCTCTAAGCGGCGCGAGCGGGGCTACGGCATCAATCCCTGGAAAACCCACACCCGATTTATTATTTCCCACTCGCTACTGCGGGATGAAACCTACGCTGCGCCGCTAAGGGATTGGCTGCAAGACTTTTCAGCCGGGTCAATGCTGATTCTCGATGAGGCCCATAACGCTGCGCCTGCCAGTGGGTCACGGTATGCGATCGACTCCCAATTGACGAGAACGGTGCGCGATCTGGCTCCCCGGTTTGAACACAAACTGTTTCTCTCTGCGACGCCCCATAACGGTCATTCCAATAGTTTTGCCGCGCTCCTCGAAATCCTTGACCCGCAGCGTTTTTGTCGGGGGGTGCCTGTTCGCAGTAAGAAACTGCTGGATGCAGTGATGGTGCGACGGCTCAAGCAGGATTTGCGGGAGATTAACAATGCCGATTTTCCAAAACGGCAGATTATTCCGGTAGTTGTTAACAATTTACCAACGGATGCACCAGAACTCAGGCTTGCTCAACTGCTCCAGGAGTACAGGCAGTGTCGGGAAGAGCGGCTGAAGGATGCGCCAAAGTCTACCCAGACTGCTGCTCTACTGGTGCTGACCTCACTTCAAAAGCGCTTGCTCTCTTCGATCGAGGCGTTCTCACGCACGTTAAAGGTGCATCGCAGGGCGATCGAACGGCAGGCGGAACCGCAATCTGCTCGTCAACAGAGTTTTGCTCTGCTGCAAGAGTCGCCAGGTGCTGATGACGAACGAGCGGATTTGGATGAGGATGAGGTGCTGAAAGAGGAAGCCGCTCAGATGGAGAAGGCGACCCAGGTAGCGGTTCCAGCGATTTCACAACGGGAGCTTGAGCTGTTGGAGGAGATGGCTCAGATTGCAGAGCGATCGCGCCAGATTCCCGACAGCAAAGTGAAAAAGCTGGAGGAGTGGATTCAGCAGAATCTTTGCCCAGACTTGGGACAACCGGGGGCAACCTGGCTCAATCGACGAGTGTTGATCTTCACCGAGTACACCGACACCAAGCGGTATCTGGAACAGCAGCTAAGCAGCATTATTGCCAACTCTGATCGTGAACGGCAGCGGATCGATACCTTCCACGGTGGTATGGGTGAGGAGCAGCGGGAGTACATCAAACAGGCGTTTAACAGTGATCCAGCTCGACATCCTCTGAGGATCTTGATCGCTACAGACGCAGCACGGGAGGGAGTCAACCTTCAAAACTACTGTGCCGACCTGTTTCATTTTGATGTGCCCTGGAACCCTAGCCGGATGGAGCAGCGGAATGGTCGGATTGACCGGAAGCTTCAGCGGGAGAAGGAGGTGCGCTGTCATTACTTTGTCCTGACGCAGCGGGTGGAAGACCGGGTGCTGGATGTGCTGGTGAAGAAGACGGAACAGATCCAGGAGGAACTGGGTAGTCTGTCGCCAGTGGTAGAGAAGAATGTATCGAAGCTATTGGAAAACGGGATTCGGCGGGCAGAAGTCAAGAAGCTGACGGAGGCGATCGATACTTCAGATCAGATTGACGCAGAGTCTACAAAACGCTCTGGCACCATTACTGAAGAGTTAGAAGCAATTCGGCTTAGGCAGGACAAGCTGCGTCAGCAGCAAGTAGAACTGGAGTCCATGCTTAGAGACTCCAAACTATGGCTGGGATTGGACGATCGCCATTTTCGAGATACGCTGTCTGTCTCCCTGGAGCTGATGGGAGCGGAATCGCTCAAGCCATTAGATGCAGCAGCAGCGATCGATGATGAGGAGCGGAGCCAGTGGCTCGTTCCAGCCCTCGATCAGCAGGCAGGGGCTGACCCGACCTGGGCCACCACACTGGACACGCTCCGGGCACCCCGGCAGAAGACTCAGAAGCTGTGGGACTGGCGCAAGGAAGCACCGATTCGCCCTGTGGTGTTTCGAGATCCGGGTTCCCTGGATGGTCAGGTGGTGCATCTGCATCTGGAGCATCGGATTGTGCAGCGGTTGTTGGGCCGATTTCTGGCGCAGGGGTTTCTGCACGATGAGTTGACTCGCGCCTGCGTTTGCCGAACCGATGACCCGATTCCACGGGTGCTGATTCTGGGCAGATTGTCGATGTATGGCGATCGTGCTGCCCGTCTGCACGATGAAATTGTGGTGGTTGCCGCTGAGTGGATTGATCCAGAGGCCAGAGGAAGAGGCAGGCTTCGTCCTCTGAGCGAGGGTGAGAAGAAAGATGTGTTGCAGATTTTGGAGGATTCGCTGGCGCATCCCCGATTGAGAGACGTGCCAGCAGTATTGGTCGATAAGCTGAAAGCTCATACCGCACGAGATGTTGAAGATCTGTTGCCCCACCTGGAACGTCGGGCGAATGAGCTGACCGATCGCGCCAAGCGAAAGCTGGAGCAACGGGGTGAGCGGGAAGCAGCAGAGATGAAAACGCTATTGGAGGAGCAGCGCGATCGCATTCTCAAACAGTTCAATCAGTACGAAACTCAGCAGCTTTCACTGTTTAACCCAGAGGAGCGGCGACAGATTGATAGCGATCGGAGGCACTGGGAGAAGCGTGTGGCTGAGCTTGAAACTGAGATTTTAAGTGAGCCAGAGCGGATTCAGCAGACTTATCAGGTCAAAGCGGAACGTATTGAACCAGTTGGCATTGTTTACCTGTGGCCTGTCTCAAATTAATTGCCCACCTTTGGATGCGCAGAAATCTCGGAGTTAGAACTGAATCATGGATGAGCAGAAAGAACAGAAACACGTAATCCAAATCCAGACAGCTCCACCAGGCTGGTTCGCTGTGTTTGGAACATTTGGCTACATGGAGAAGAATGATCAGTTCTCAGTTGAAGGCTGTTCTGGGGTTCCCATCGCTGGGTGGGCAATATGTGAGGATTCCCACACGGGAGAGAGAAATATTACTCCATTCTTTGGTAGTGGAGAGTTGCTTGATCCGCAGAGCCAGAAGAATTTTGAGTGTGTTGTTTTCCGGCAAGACTGGTTGGCTATGAGGCTAAACGGTACGGAAACAGCATCTGAGAACGATCTTTTAGAAAATATCAAGAATCATTTGAAGATCGAACATCGGGTGTTCAACCCTCCAAGCTGAATCATCAACCCCTTCGTTTCTTGTCATATGGCTGCTGACCTCGACATCCTCAGACACAAAGAATGGCTTGGACTACTCCAGCCAGTAGGTTTGGTTGTCTCGCCGCCAGCCCTGATAAAAGCGCAGGCTGTAATCGATCGCGGCAGATTGGTTGACCTACAACAGCAATTACTGACGATCGTTTCAACTGAACCCATCCCTCGTCATAAGGATGAAAAGATCGCCTGGATTGAGAACTTCCCAGTATTTACTCAGAAGGTATTGGGATGGCGTGATCGCGACCTCGTCGGCGCATCTAACCCAGAAGACTTGCCAGAAGAACTCTCGGTAGCCCTGCCTAGCTACGGCGAGACGCTTAGGCCGACCTATGCTGTCCGTGACCCGGATTCCGAGCAATGGGTTTTGCTGGTTCAAGAGATCGCCCCAGGACTGCCTTTTGATGAGGATGACCCGGCGACAGTAACGGGGCAAGGTTGGCAAGCCAGCATTCAGGCGAAGTTTGAGCGGCTGCTGCGGGAAACAGGTGTGTATGCCGGACTGCTGGTGAATGGCATAGAGATTCGATTGGTCTATGCGCCCAAAGGTGAATCGTCTGGGCATCTGACGTTTCCTGTGCAGGCAATGACGGAGGTGCCAGGGCGGTTGATCCTGGGTGCCCTCGACTTGTTGTTGGGTGAAGATCGGCTGTTCAATGTGCCGGAGAACCAGCGGCTGAACCGTTTGTTGGAGGAGAGCCGGAACTATCAGGCAGAAGTTTCAACTAAGCTGTCGGGTCAGGTTCTGGATGCGCTGTGGGAACTGCTGCGAGGATTTCAAGCGGCGGATGCAGCGGTCAATGGCAGAATCTTGAGAGAACTTGCGGAGACTGATCCGCAGCATATCTATGGGGGACTGATTGCCACTCTGATGCGGCTGGTGTTTCTGCTGTATGCCGAGGATGAGGGGTTGATGCCGGATGATGAGGTATATCAGCGTCACTATGCGGTGTCGGGGCTGTATGAGAAGTTGCGGGAGGATGCAGGCAACTACCCAGACACAATGGATCAACGGTATGGAGCTTGGGCAACACTGCTGAGTCTGTTTCGTCTGGTGTATGACGGGGGTGGCCCAACCGAGGAGTACCTTCCAGCGCGGCATGGGCAGTTGTTTGACCCTGATGAGTACCCGTTTTTAGAAGGTCGTCCCCTCGGTTCCCGGTTTGCCACGTTTGGCAGAATTGATGCCCCTCGAATTGCAGATGGGGTAGTTTACCGGATGCTGGAAAAGCTGCTGGTGCTGGATGGGGAGAGGTTGTCGTATCGTGCCCTTGATGTTGAACAGATTGGCTCGGTTTATGAGGCGATCATGGGCTATGAGGTGGAGATTGCTCACGGACGGTCGATCGCCGTTCGTCCGAAAGATGTGGTGGTGGATGTGGACAAGATCCTGGCGGCAAAGCCAGCCGATCGCGCCAATATTCTCAAAGCGGCAGAGTGTGAACTGAAAGGGACAGCCCTGAAGGAGTTGAAAGAGGCAAAAACCGCAGAAGACATTGCTGCTGCAATTGGTCGTCGGGTTTCCCCGCGTACCCCCAACCTATTAGCGGCAGGAAGTTTGTTTTTGCAACCGGGAGAGGAACGGCGGCGATCGGGGTCTCACTACACGCCTCGGAAATTGACGCAGCCGATCGTGGAGAAGACGCTGGAACCTGTGCTGAAGAATTTAGGAGAGCATCCCACACCAGAGCAGTTGTTGGATCTGAAGGTGTGCGATCTGGCGATGGGTTCAGCGGCATTTTTGGTGGAAGCCTGTCGGCAGTTGGCAGACAAGCTGGTGGAAGCTTGGAACTATCACGGGAAGACCTCACTCCCTAGCCCCCTCTCCACAAGTGGAGAAGGGGAACAAGAAGCCGCACCCTCTCCTGGTTCGCCCTCCCCCTCTCCACAGTTGGAGAGGGGGTCGGGGGGTGAGGTGCCTTCGATTCCAGGCTATATCTATGCACTCTGTCGTCAGCTAAGGATGAGACAAACCGACGCAGAAACCCTACTCTGGGAAGTTTTGCGGAATCGACAGTTTGAAGGATTAAAATTTCGCAGACAGCACCCTTTAGGGAGGTACATTGCAGATTTCTACTGTTCACAGCATCATCTTGTCATTGAGTTAGACGGAGCGATTCACGATCGCCCCGATCGCCAGGAACACGATCGCATCCGCGAAGAGGTCATTCGCGCCCAAAAACTGACCATTCTGCACTTTCGTAATGAAGATGTGGAAGATAATCTCGAAGGTATTCTTCAAACCATTTACAACACCATAACTCCGTCAGAGACCTCACCCCCTAGCCCCCTCTCCACTCGTGGAGAGGGGGGACAAGTCGTCGCACCCTCCCGTGGTTCGCCCTCCCCCTCTCCACAGTTGGAGAGGGGGTCGGGGGGTGAGGTGCCTTTTCCACCTGACAATATTGATCCCGTCCTCTATGCTCGCCGCCTTGTTGCCCAACGATGTCTCTACGGGGTGGATAAGAACCCCTTTGCGGTGAACCTGGCGCGGTTGTCGCTGTGGTTGGTGACGCTGGCAAAAGATTTACCGTTTACGTTTTTGGATCATGCGCTGAAGTGTGGCGATTCGCTGGTGGGGCTGACCAGAGCGGAGATTGGTAGCTTTGGGGCGAGTGCAGCCTATGAGCCGACGTTTTTTGAAGACCACAAGTTGTTGATGCAGCAGTCGGCAACGAAGGCACTGGTGTTTCGACAGCAGATTCAATCGTCGGATACGCGATCAGATGCAGACGCGGAGACAAAACAGGGGCTATTGCAGGATGTGGAACGGACTTTGGAACCCGCACGATTGACGGCAAAGGTGGCAGTGGCATCGTTTTTTGCAGGGGAGAATGTGAAACAGCGGCAGCAAAAGCGGGAGGAATTTGGTGGCAAACTGATTGGCTATGAAAAGGGACTGGTGGAGGAAGCAGACATTCAATCGGTTGTTGCCCGTTTGACCGCAGGAGCCAAGGCAGTGCTGCCCTTCAACTGGGAGTTAGAGTTCCCGGAGGTGTTTGAGCGGGAGAATCCGGGGTTTGATGCGATCGTTGGGAATCCCCCGTTTGCTGGCAAAAATACCACGATTAATGCCCATCCTGAGGGCTATGTGGACTGGCTCAAAGTCGTCCATCCTGAATCGCATGGCAATGCAGATCTAGTCGCCCACTTCTTTCGACGTGGCTTTACCCTGCTGCGTTCTGGCGGCACGCTGGGTTTAATCGCCACCAATACCATTGCCCAGGGCGACACCCGCAGTACTGGTCTCCGGTTTATT
>JBIKWV010000114.1:0-8995 GCA_044356135.1 Elainellaceae cyanobacterium | reverse complement strand
ATTGCTGAATTAGAACAACAGTTGCAAGACTGTCGGCTCAAACTCGATCGAGTGCGACAGCAGGAACAAACTGAAACCGGGCTAAGCAACATTTTTGAGGATGCGATCGCTGCCATCGGCTGTTTTTACCTCTACCCTGACCAGGACTGGCAGTTAGAGTCTGTCTCTCCCGGATGCCAATCAGTCTTTGGCTATACCGATGCTGAGTTGTTGGCGAACAAACACCTGTGGTACTCGCGGATCCATCCAGAAGACCTGGCCGAGGTCATTCCACCCACCCCTGAAGTCCTCTCCGGCGAGCATTTAATAAACCGCAGATATCGGTTCTTTCACAAGGATAACTCCCTTCGATGGATCGTCGAAGCCTGCCGTTTTCGATGGGATGAACAGGCTCAGCGGTGGATTGTGACAACTGTGGCGATTGATGTCACTGAGAAGAAGTGGATTGAAACTGACCGCAAGCAAGCAGAAACAGCACTGCGAGAAAGCCAGGTAACCATCCAGCGGCAGTTAGCAGAGATTGAAGCCATTTATGCATCAGCTCCCATCGGGCTATGTTTTCTTGATACAAGCTTGCGCTATGTCCGCATTAACCAAATGCTGGCTGAGTTTAACGGTCTCTCTGTCGCAGAGCATATTGGACGTACCCTGCATGAAGTTCTACCAGGGCTTGTAGATCAGTTGGAGCCAATTTACCGACAGGTTCTTGAGTCCCGTAGCCCTGTTCTGAATATAGAAGTACGTGGCACAACGGCTGCTCAACCAGGAGTAGCGCACGATTGGCTAGTCTCCTATCACCCTCAAATTGGTGCAGACGATAAAGTCCTGGGGGTGAACGTGATGGTGCAAGAGATTACTGAACGCAAACAAGCAGAAGCAGCCCTCCAACAACGAACAGAGCGCGAACAGGCAATCAACCGAGTCGTCCAAGCCATTCACAATTCCCTCGATCTGGACTCAATTTTTACAACTGCTACCCGGGAGATCGGGGAGTTGCTACAGACTGATACTGCCTACATTGTTCAATACCTGCCAGAGCAAGGCGTTTGGATGCACGTAGCAGGCTATCTTCGCCATCCTGAACTGGACAGTCAACTGCCTCCTATCCCAGATGCCAATAACCCAGTCGCCGATCAACTCAGACAACGAAAGGTTGTACGTCTCGCTGATACCGAATTTCTAACCGATGAGGTTAATCGGTCTTTCGTCGAGCAGCATCCCGCAGCCTGGCTACTCCTGCCTTTACCCAACTTGATCACTGATCATCATCACGTTTGGGGGAGTCTCTCGCTGATGCGCTCTCCCCTGCTGCCCTGGCAAGATTGGGAAGTTGAAATCGCCCAGGCGATCGTGGATCAGCTTGCGATCGCCATCCACCAGGCGAGTCTTTTTCAGCAGGTTCAACAGTTCAACCAGGAACTGGAACAGCGTGTGCAGGAACACACAAACCAGCTTCGAATGGCTCTGTCTGCGGCCAACATGGGTATCTGGGAAGCGGATCTTGTGACCAATCAGCAGTACTGGTCACCTGAGAATTACGCGCTCCTCGGCTTTTACACGGACGAGCAAGGTCGAGTTTTAGACCAGAATGGAACTGAGCTTAGCCCCAGACCAACCTTCGAGCTGTTCAAGCGCTGCATTCATCCAGACGACCTTCCAGGTCTGATTCAGCATGAGCAGCAAATGTTTGAGAGCACATCTACTGGGGGGGAATCTGCAACAAAACCCTGGGAATACGAATATCGGAATATTTGGCTCGATGGCACTGTCCGCTGGCGGTATACCCGCTCCTCTTTCATCTTTGATGAACACAGCCAGCCGATAAAAATTGCTGGCATTTCGATGGACATTACTGAGCGAAAACAGGCAGAACTGGCTCTAAATGAGAGCCAGGAACGCTTTTTTAAGGTCTTTCACGCCAGTCCCATCGGAATTGCGATCACAACCTTCCCCGGAGGTCAGTTATTAGATGCCAATGAAAGCTTTCTTCAGCTTTTGGGGTATCAACGGCATGAAGTCATCGGGAAAACAACGCTGGAATTGAGTCTTTGGGACAGTGCCGAGGCCCGTAGTTACTGGATGGAAACCTTAACCCAGGGGCAGTCGGTGCGCAATCTGGAAGTGCAGTTTCGTAACTCTGCTGGCATCATAGGTACGGGTATTCTTGCACTAGAGCTGATTGAACTGGGTGGACAGCCTTGCCTGCTCAAAATGTTGTATGACATCAGCGATCGCAAACAAAATGAAGCAACCCTTCAGATCCAGGCCCAGATCCTCAATCAAATCCACGATGCCGTCATTTCAACCAGCCTTGATGGTACGATTCAGACCTGGAATTTGGGGGCAGAGAAGCTCTATGGGTACAAAGCAGAAGAGGCGATCGGGATGAATGTTTCGATGCTGTACCCACCTGAAGATCTTCCACTCATGCAAACAGCAGTCTTTCAACCACTCTTAGCAACCGGGAGCCATCAGGTTGAACTACGAAATTCAACGAAATCAGGAACGCTAATCCACATCAGTTTACGCCTTTCCCTTGTTTACGATAAGATGGGAAACCCCATTAGACTGATTGGCTGTTCCGATAACATCAGCGATCGTAAACAATCAGAAGAAAAGATCCGCTCATCATTAAAAGAAAAAGAGGTATTACTCAAAGAAATTCACCATCGAGTCAAAAACAACTTGCAGATTATTAACAGTCTGCTGCGGATGCAGTCTCAACAAATTGAGAATCATCAGTTTGTTGATTTATTAAGGACTGCTCAAAACCGGATTCATTCTATGGCGTTGATTCATGAACAGCTTTATCAAGCACCTGACCTCGCAGGTATTGATTTTAGCCATTATCTCCAGTCCTTGATCACAAACCTGTTTCGCTCCTACCGAGAAGATTCCCATCAGGTTATTCCCACCATCGAAGCAGAATCCATCACGCTCTCGGTCGATACTGCCATTCCCTGCGGTCTCATTGTCAACGAACTGGTTACCAATGCCCTCAAGTATGCCTTCCCAAATCATCAGGCGGGGGAAATTTGCATTCGGCTTCACTCCACCTTAGAGGAAGCGAGCGGACGCCCCCTCGTCTCTCTGACGGTCTCAGATAACGGTATCGGTATTCCCCCATTGCTTGACCTCGAAACCACTGAATCGCTGGGTCTTGCGATTGTCTCTGGTCTTGTCAGACAAATCAATGGAACCATTGCGCTCAATCGCGAGCATGGCACTCACTTTCACATTACGTTCCCAAAACCCTGGGAACTGTTTTAAAGCTCGCTGGATTCTTGATTGTGCGTGCGCGAAGCACACGCACAATCAAGAATCCAGCGGGCTTTAAGATACGTCCTGGTGCTCTACAGCGGAAATACCCCTCTGTTTTGTGTCTGTGGTGCACGAAGCGCACCACATAAGTAACTAGGCGTAGAAAGAGTCGAAACCCAAAAAGCGATTCCGCCCGCTGCGCGGGCGGAATCGCTTTTTGGGTTTCAAGCTTAATCGCACCTATCTACTTACACAAAACAGAGGCGAACTTAAGACGTCGAGCACGAGGTTGTTATGACCCGATAGACAATCGGTGTGCGATATGTAACGGAATAAAACGGGAACCATAGATATGCAAACACCTACCTGAAGATATCGCTAACCGCAAGCGCCGACTGGCTGAACCTTTAGGCCACTCGACAGGAATCAAGCCCCATCCCTGTGCCCCCGAAATTGAAACAGTAAGGAGATTTCTAGCAATGAAATTACCTGCGGGATGTCTCCTCCGCTGCGCGGGGGGGACATCCACACGACGGGTAATTCCTTTCGTAGAAATCTCCTAAGGATCGCGAATTAAATAAAACCGAATTGTTTTCGAGAGAGGCGCAGCTTCGCCGCGCCTCTCTCGAAAACAATTACAGGTTAATTTGTTCACGATCCTAACCACTTAAAGCTGACGTACAGTTTTACAACTCACTGTCGATCGATAGCAATAGCTGCACATCAGCGAATTTTAGAACCTGGGCCTTTCAATGATGCAAGCTGCTATACCGACGAACGAAGCTGAGAGAATTCAGGCTTTACAGAGTTATCAAATTCTCGACACGATAGCCGAGAAGGATTTTGATGATCTCACCACGCTGGCAAGTTTTATCTGTGGCACCCCTGTTGCCCTGATCAGTCTGATTGACCAAAACCGTCAATGGTTTAAGTCGAAGGTGGGGCTATCGACAACAGAAACCTCCAGGGACATTGCCTTTTGCGCCCACACAATTTTGCAGCCAGATCTCTTGATTGTGCCTGACGCCTTAGAAGATCCGAGATTTATCGATAATCCCCTGGTCACAGACGAATTCAACCTGCGTTTCTATGCTGGAGCACCCCTGATTAACCCAGAAGGCTTTCCATTGGGGGCACTCTGTGTAATTGATCACACACCGCGACAACTGAGTTTAGAGCAGCAGGCCGCTCTGAGGGCGATCGCACGCCAGGTCATCACCCAGATGGAACTACGCCGCAAGCTGTCAAACCTGAAGCAGGCAGAAACGTCGTTAAGGGAAAGTGAGCATCGGTTCCGAACACTGTCAACATTTGCCCCCGTTGGCATTTATCTGGCGAATCCAGAGGGAGAATATACGTATGTCAATGATCGCTGGTGCCAGATTACTCAGCTCCAACCTGAGCAGGCTTTGAAGGGAGGGTGGACTCGCGTTCTGCATCCCGAAGACCAGGAAAAGGTACTGGCTCATTGGAGCAAAACCATCCAATTGGGGAAAGAATTTGCGCTGGAATTTAGATTTTTGCTGGTCGATGGTTCCGTTACCTGGGTACTCGGTCAGGCCAGCCCACAGCGGGATAGTGAAGGAGTGGTTACCAGCTTTGTCGGGACGATTAGCGATATTTCAGACCGCAAGCAGATTGAAGCAGAGCTATACAAACAGAACCAGCGGGCTTACCTGCTCAATGCTGTCAGCCAACGGATTCGTCAATCCCTTAACCTGGGAGAAATTCTCAATACAACCGTTGCTGAAGTACGACAGTTTCTGCAAGCAGATCGGGTAATGATCTACCGATTCGAGACAAACTGGACAGGTAAAGTAGTTGTTGAATCCGTTGCACCGGGATGGGAATCCGCTTTAGAGCTTGGTTTAGAGGATGTCTATCTTGACTCCAAGAGTTGGCAGGCCAATCAGACCAGTAGTTTAACTGTTGCAGAAATTGACCGGGCAGTAACCAGCGTTCGTCACAGCGATCCATCACTCAAACAGTTGCAAGCTCAGGCGAATCTGGTTGCCCCCATTATCAAGCCGCAGATCGCCAGAAATAAGCTGAAATTTTGGGGACTGCTGATTGTGCATCAGTACAGCGATAACCGACAGTGGCAGGATTACGAAGTGGCCCTGCTCAGGGATCTGGCTGATCAGGTGGGCATTGCCCTGTCGCAGGCAAAACTATTGGAGCGCGAGCGGCAACAGCGAGAGAAAGTGGCTGCGAAAAACCTGGCGTGGAAACAGGCGAAGTTGGCGGCGGATCAGGCAAATAAAGCTAAGAGCGAGTTTTTAGCAACAATGAGCCATGAAATCCGGACACCCATGAATGCGGTGATTGGTATGACTGGTCTGCTGCTGGACATGCCCCTGACCCCCCAACAGCGTGACTATATCGAAATTATTCGCACCAGTGGTGATGCTCTACTCAGCATCATTAACGACATCCTGGACTTCTCAAAGATCGAATCGGGAAAACTGGAGCTGGAAGAACAGCCATTTAATCTTTCAACCTGTATTGAAGAAGCGCTCGATTTGCTCGCCGCGAAGGCGGCTGAAAAGAGCCTGGAAATAGGCTATTTGAAAGATGACCAGGTCCCTGAGATGGTCATTGGTGACGTAACTCGTCTCAGGCAGATTCTTGTCAACCTTCTGAGCAACGCCATTAAATTTACCCATCGCGGAGAAGTCATCATCTCCGTCCATGCCCGTTCAGTCTCAAGCAGCACCAATCAGCAGGCTCCCAAACACCATGACGACCTGTATGAGCTTCAGTTTGCTATCAAGGACACGGGTATTGGAATTGCAGAGGACAAGCTAGAACGATTATTCAAGATGTTCAGCCAGGTGGATGCCTCAACCACCCGGCATTATGGTGGCACTGGATTGGGTCTGGTGATTAGCAAACGTCTGAGTGAGGTTATGGGCGGTAGAATGTGGGTTGAAAGCCGATTAGGAGAAGGCTCTACATTCTACTTCACAATTGTGACTCCGGTCGTAGAAGCGGCTTTCCAGTCTAACGTTTCAGACCTGTTAAAGGAGAAGAAGGTACTGATCGTAGACAACAATTTGACGAACCGTACCATTCTCGCGCGCTATACCCAGTCCTGGCAGATGCGTCCTCAGGTTGCCACCTCCGCCGCCGAAGCACTCGGCCTGGTTGAAAGAGAAACATTTGACGCCGCAATTATCGATTTGCACCTGTCGGGCATGGACGGACTGGCCCTGGCGGAAGCAATACATACCCTGCCTGCGGGTGCCTCCCTTCCCCTGGTCATGCTCACTTCCATCGGCCACAGTGACAACCTGACCGCTCAGCAGCGATCGCACTTTGTCGCACTGCTCAACAAACCGATCAAGTCATTGCAGTTATACAACTTATTAGTCCGAATCATCAGTGGTGACCAGGAGGATCACGCTTTACAGGCAAGAGAGAGCGGGATTAACCCCCACCCTGGGCACCGATTCCCCCTGCGCATTCTGGTGGCCGAAGATCATCCAGTGAATCAGAAGCTTGCCCTTTTGCTTTTACAACGTCTGGGATATCGTGCTGATGTCGCAGGCAACGGAGTGGAGGTTTTAGAAGCAATTCATCGCCAACCGTATGATGTCGTACTACTGGATGTTCAGATGCCAGAAATGGACGGTTTAGAAGCCGCTCGACAGATTTGCCAACAATGGCAACCGGAGGGCCGCCCGCGACTAATTGCAATGACTGCCAATGTGATGCAGGGCGATCGCGAGACCTGTTTAAGTGCTGGGATGGATGACTATATCAGCAAACCTATTAGCCTGGAGGAATTGTCAGTGGCACTGCAACGATGCAATCCCATTCCACAACTCGTTCGCTGTTCGGATGAAGACACATCTACCGATCCTGCTAACTCAGAGCCTCAGTCTGAGTCACCCCTTGACGCTGCGGTGCTCCAGGAGCTGCGATCGGACATCGGAGAGGGTGCCAGTGAGATTATTCAAGAATTGATTGAATGCTACCTGAGTGACACACCTGCACTGTGCCAGGACATGCAGTCTGCGATCGCACAGCATGATCCAACCGAATTACGACGAGCGGCCCACAGTCTAAAGTCGTGCAGTGCAGCGTTGGGCGCAATGCAGTTAAGCCAACTGTGTCAGACATTAGAATCGGTAGCCCTCACATTTGATATCGATCAGGTCACAGAACTCTGTGCAGAAATACACGCAGAGTTTATCCACGTCGAGGCTGCGCTGATTGCAGAAATGTCTGATAGCTTCAGACACTGCGAATCGGTAGTCTAAAGTATCTCACCGTGGGGTGGGCATCTTGCCCGCCCGGTGTTCTGGGTGGGCATCTTGCCCGCCCGGTGTTCTGGGTGGGCATCTTGCCCGCCCGGTGTTCTGGGTGGGCATCTTGCCCGCCCGGTGTTCTGGGTGGGCATCTTGCCCACCCGGTGTTCTGGGTGGGCATCTTGCCCGCCTGGTGTTCTGGGTGGGCATCTTGCCCGCCTGGTGTTCTGGGCGGGCATCTTGCCCGCCTGGTGTTCTGGGTGGGCATCTTGCCCGCCCGGTGTTCTGGGCGGGCATCTTGTCCGCCTGGTGTTCTGGGCGGGCAAGATGCCCACCCCACCTTTCACATTGAAATCCAAAAAGCTGTTCCGCCCTTCGACTTCGCTCAGGGCGGAACAGCTTTTTGGGTTGCGACTTTTTTCACGCCCACTGACTTACCGGATTTTTGACTAAATTGCGCCGATTTTTTCTGAAAAAATCGGTGCCAGGGTTAAATATGCCGCAAAACACCCTCTGCAAGGGTGTTTTGCGGCATTGTAGAAAAAATAGTCAAAAGTCCAGTTACTTACAGCACCTTGCAAGTGCGTGAGGTACAAAGTTTTTGTCGAGAGCCTCGCGAAGCGCATCTGTTAACAAAAACTTTGGTTCTATAGCGGTTTTCACTCGGGTGAGGTACGGGGTGTGGGGGCAGTGCCCCCACGCAGGGGTTCCACCCCTGCACCCCGTACCGTACCCAATCGAAAAGTGCAATATTATTCGCCAAAAAATGACCAGATTTATGGGTGAATTCATTATTTGTCCTTCACAAATTATAGGTTTCTATTAGAAACTCTAGAATTGTAGAACTTAAATTCTCTTGCTTAACCCCTTTGATCCTTGCTCAGAGTGAATTCTGCAAATTATTAAAACTAGCCTAATTGACCTTGAAAGGGCTGGATGCCCTCACCCTAACCCTCTTCCTAAAAACGGTGACAAGTGGGCGAGGGAACTGATCCTCAGATCCAATTGCGCTTCCACTGTCACAACTGTCACATTGCAGAAATGCAGCCCCAAAAACGCTCGATAGGATGATCGGTAACTGGTTGCGTTCCTGAAAATCCTCATGAAAGACCTTCCTACACCCCAATCCCACAGCCATGCGTGGGTTGTACAAACCTGGATCTCGTTTGCGATTTCGACCTCTGCATTGGCGATCGGGATTCTGTATCTTCCCGTGGATGGCTGGATTAAAGGCTACCTCGGTATGGGTATGGCATTTTCGCTGGGTTCCACGATTAGCCTCACCAAAACCGTTCGCGATGAGCATGAGTCGAAGAAACTGCTGGCAAAAGTAGACGAGGCAAGGGTGGAAAAGCTACTAGCGGAGCATCATCCCCTGCGCTAAACGAATCGAGAGAAGAAGAAAGTCTCCAAACCCGAACGGCAAAAAGATAAACCTCACGTCTCTACCGCTCGATTGGTGAGTCAAGCGAAATCTAAAG
>JBIKWV010000113.1:0-9042 GCA_044356135.1 Elainellaceae cyanobacterium | reverse complement strand
CTGCATGATTGTGGCAGCCAACAGTTCCATCACCAGCCTGAAAGACCTGAAAGGGAAGCGGGTCGCCTTCGTCAGTCCCTCCTCCACATCGGGCTACCTCCTGCCTCTGGCCGCGCTAAGGCAAGCCGGGATTGAACCAGAACGGGACTTCGCTGAGGTGATTTTTGGCGGTACCCATGCCAAAACAGAAGCACTGCTCGAAACAGGCGCGGTGGATGCGATCGCCACCAATATTCCGTCCTATCTGAAGCGCCAAACCCTCGGTCGGCTCACACCCCAAAATTCTCGAGTCTTCTGGGAATCTCAGCCCGTGCCCCATTCTCCTTTTCTGGTTGCCACTGACCTGCCACCCGAAATCATCGAAAAGCTAAAGGAGGCATTTCTGACGGTGCCCCCGGGGCTACAGGATATTGTCGGCACGCAGGCTGAGGGATACACCCTGGTGATTGCCTCAGACTACGAACCGATCAAGCAGTTGCGCATTCGGCTGGGGCAGGCAGGAGGGGTTAAAAAATGAGAATCTCCACTAAGTTTATTGGGGTTTCGGCAGCGCTAGTTGGGGCGATCGCCCTGATTCTGGGTGGGGGGACGCTCTGGCGCAACCATTCTGAAAGAAAACTGCTGGATCAATACAAGCAGGCTCAACGTCAGGCGGAACTGTCTGAGCAGATCCAGAACACCCTCTATGCAGAGATCTTGAGTTTGAAGGATCGGGTTCTACTGCCCTCAGATCGATCCACAGATGAGCAGGACAACGTTGAATTTAACCGATTGCTAGATGAATTGGAAACGCTGATGCCTGAGCCAGAAATTAATTTCATTCGGCAGCGGCATCAAATTCTTGAGCGCTTGAAAACTGAGCTTTTCCAATCGAGGCAAACCTCCCTCACCGTCGTTGCCGATCACCAGCAAGATTTTCGTGCCATCAACAGCTTTGGCAGAGATATTAACTTTTTTCTAAACAAGCTGGAACAACAGGCTCAACAGCAGTCAGCGCAAGCTGAACAAGAGTTAATGGAAATGCAGGCGATCGCTACCAACGTTTCCAACCTCACCATTGGGCTACTATTGCTGCTGGTGGCAGTCGAGTTCTGGATGATTTTGCGCCCGGTACTGATGTCACTTAAACAGCTCCAGGAGGGGGCGATCGCCATTGGGTCGGGCAATTTGTCCCATCGGCTGAATATTCACACCAATGATGAAATTGAGCAGGTGGCTCAGGCATTTAACCAGATGGCGGATAACTTGAGCCAGACTCAAACCCTGCTGGAGCAGAAATTAGCTGAGCTCCAGGTGGCAAAAGAAGCAGCAGAAATCGCTAACCACACCAAGAGCGAGTTTCTGGCCAACATGAATCACGAATTGCGCACCCCCCTGAACGGCATCCTGGGCTATGCCCAGATTCTCCAGCGCGACCCGACAACCACCGACAAGCATCAGAAGGGGGTGAGCGTGATCCACCAGTGTGGTTCCCACCTGCTGACGCTGATCAACGACATCCTGGATCTCTCCAAGCTGGAGGTTCACAAGATGGACCTCTATCCTCAAGACTTCCACCTGACCAACTTCCTCAGCAGCACCGTTGATATCTGCCGGGTCAGAGCTGAACAAAAAGGGATCGCCTTCCACTACCAGCCGGGAGCCAATCTTCCCACCGCCGTTCATGCCGACGACAAACGCCTGCGGCAGGTGTTGCTCAATCTCCTCAGCAATGCGGTCAAATTCACTGATTTTGGCACGGTCACCTTCCGGATTGAAGCCGTTGAGGTGCCCGATCTGCCGGAACATATCCATCGCATCCGGTTTCGAGTCAGCGATACGGGGATTGGCATTGCTCCTGAGAAACTCTCTGCGATCTTTCTGCCATTCGAACAGGCGGGGAAGCGCGATCGCAACTCCGAAGGGACGGGACTGGGACTGGCCATCAGCCAGCAGATTGTAGAGATGATAGGCAGCACGATCCGAGTCGAAAGCACTCCAGGGAAGGGCAGCAGTTTCTGGTTCGAGGTGGATTTACCCGTGGCGGCAGACTGGCTGCATCAGTCTGCAACGACGCATCAGAAAGTGGTGGGCTACCAGGGTGAACGCCGCAAAATTCTGGTGATTGACGATCGCCCAGAGAACCGTGCGGTACTGGTGGGAATGCTGGCCCCTCTGGGCTTCAAACTGGCCGAGGCAGATGATGGCCAGTCCGGCCTGGATACAGCGCTTCAGATACGCCCTGACCTGATCATCACGGATGTCATGATGTCCCAGATGACTGGCCTGGAAATGACTCGCCGCCTGCGACAGCTCCCGGATTTCCACCAGACTCCGATCATTGCCTCTCCTGCCAGCCTGTCTCAGGTGGATCTGCAAGAGGCGATCGCTGCGGGTTGCAGTGGATTTTTCCCGAAGCCAATCGATTTCAGCGGTCTGTTGAGCGAATTGCAGCGGCACCTGGAATTGCAGTGGATTTACGAAGCACCGATAGAAGTCGAAGCTGCACAACAGGTTTCCCCTGCAATGGATTGGGTTGTCCCGCCACCTGAGGAGTTAATGGCGCTCTATCAGGCTGTCCAGGACGGGTTTATGGCGGACGTTCAGCAGGAGGCACAGCGCCTGAAGCAGCTCAATCCCGCCTATTCCCTGTTTGCCAACAAGCTGCTGGAACTGAGCCAGCAGTTTGACGACGAAGCCCTGCTCGACCTGCTTCAGTCCTATGTCTAAAAACTTTAGCGTCTAAAGTTGCATTCCCCCTATCCATTCATCGATCAAATTCAACTTTTAAGGAGTGTACCGATGTCCGTTCAACCACCCACCCAAGCAGGGACTATTCTTGTGGTGGATGATAATCCGACAAATATTCAAGTCTTGTTTGATGTGTTGAGTGAAATGGGGTACCGGGTGGCGATCGCCAAAAGTGGAGAGGCCGCGCTCCAGCGACTCCAGTCCTACCATCCCGACATTATTCTGTTGGACGTAATGATGCCGGGGATTGATGGGTTTGAAACCTGTCAGCGGCTCAAAGCAGACCCTGCCACCTGCGACATCCCCGTCATTTTCATGACGGCCCTTTCAGAGACGGTGGATAAGGTCAAAGGATTGAGTCTGGGAGCCGTTGATTACATTACCAAGCCAATTCAGCACGAAGAAGCACTGGCGCGGATTCGGGTCCACCTGCAGCTGAGCCATACCCAGAAGCATCTGGAACGGAAAACCGTTGAACTGTCCCAGGCGATCGAGCACCTGGAGCAGACCCAGATGCATCTGGTGCAGAGTGAAAAAATGTCCTCGTTGGGCCAGCTGATGGCAGGGATCGCCCACGAAATCAATAACCCGATTAACTTCATCAACGGCAATATTGCACCCGCTCAGGAGTACATTGCCGATCTGATGACCTTTCTGGAGCTGTATCGAGAGTGTCATCCCCAAGCTCATCCCAAAATTCAAGCCTGGATGGAGGCGGTCGATGTGGAGTATTTGCAGGAAGACCTGCCAAAGCTGATTGCTTCGATGAAAATGGGGGGCGATCGGATCCGCCAGCTCGTCCTTTCTCTGCGCAACTTCTCCCGCATGGATGAGGCCGAATGTAAGCCCGTGGATATCCACGAGGGACTGGAAAGCACCCTGCTGATTCTGCAACACCGCCTCAAAGCTCGCCCCAATCACCCCAACATTCAGGTTGTGCGCGATTACGGCCAACTACCTCCGGTGGAGTGCTATCCCAGCCAGCTTAATCAGGTCGTGATGAACCTCATTGCCAATGCGATCGATGCTCTGGAAGAGCGAGACCAGCAGCGCAGCGCGGCTGAGAGTGAGGCCAATCCCAGCACCATTACCATTCGGACGGAGGAGGTGTCGCATCAGGCGATTGCCATTCGCATCTCAGATAATGGGTCTGGAATCCCCGACGACTGCCGTGCCAAATTGTTCGAACCGTTCTTCACCACAAAACCCATTGGCAAGGGCACTGGGCTGGGGCTTTCCATCAGTCATCAGATCATCACTGAGAAACACGGTGGTAAACTCTACTGTCATTCCACCCCCGGGCAGGGCAGCGAATTCGTCATCGAAATTCCTATGCAACAGGCTGTGGAACAGGCAGCATAAGGGGTAAGGAGATTTCTTCTACGCAAGCGGGTGAGGTACAAAGCTTTTGTTGAGAGCCTTGCTCTGCAAGGCTCTCAACAAAAGCTTTGAGTTTATTTCAGCGCAAAGCGCTGTATTCATCCAGTCTGTAGAGAAAATTCCGCTAACGTTCCTGCATTGCCACATACTGCATATTTTTTTCCCGCAGCTTTGCATCCTCGTCATTGTAGAAGAAAGACAGCAGCGCGAACCTCCGGCCATTGGTAACTGGGGTCGCTTCGTGAAGCAGAGAACAGGAGAAAATAATCGCTTCTCCTGCCTCTGGGCGGTAGAGCTGCTGCCCGTATTCAGGGAATCGCAGATGACCCCCTTCGTATTCACCCGTGTTGAGATTCAGCGTCATGGCAAAGCGACGGTGAGCAGTGCCTGCGGTGGTGTTGTCCCGATGGCGGTTAAAAAAGCCGCGATCGCTGGCTTCATAGCAGGCCACCAGATGCCGCTCAAATCGGGTGATGCTGAACTGAAATGCCTTCGCGATTTCAGGTTTGACCCGGCGCAGCACCAACATATTCACCTTCGTCAACCATTCTGGGTTCGTCAGCCCATAGTCGCGTCGTTTCTTAAACTCATCGTCAAACACTTCCACTGTCTTACCGTCAATCTGCCGCATAAATCCTGAGGCTCGCCCCCCGTCTGCTTCATAGAGGTCGATCAACTGACGACAGAGATCTGCACTCAACACATTCGGGACAAACAACACTGGAGCCTGCCGCAGAGCAACCATCGGCGGTAGCATCGGCGGCAGTGTTTCCAGGAAAGACATGACCCGCTCAACATGATCGATGCCGCTGCCAATCGGAAAGGTTCCCACTACTCGGAGGTTCTCGTCCAGCACAAAGGTCGTGGGGGAGTACTGCTTCGTGCGCCCGTCCCACACCCCATAGGCACTGCTGACCTTGCGCTCCAGATCCCAGAGAAACTGACAGTAGGGGGAAGGAATGCCCCAGTTGCGCTCCACATCATCCGGGTCGATACTGACACCAAAGAACGGGATGCCTTTCTGAGCCAGGACGGGAAGGCGATCGCAGAATTGCCGCACAACCGCCGCAATCTGTTCGACAGCACCAGTGCCCAGAAAGCTGAGGATCACACGGTGCCCACCTACCGTATGGAACTGGTAGGCGGGATTACTGGAAGAGGGGAGGATAAACCAGGGGGCTGGGTCTCCAGGGCTGAGCATCGGCATAGCACATTCTTTCAGATGCAGTCTAAACCATGCTACCCCAGACCCCCTGTTTTTAAGGGAAGGCGGCGGATAGCCTGCGGCTTAATCAAGCCTCCAAATCACGGTATGGTAATGAGGAGTCCTCCATCATTAATACACTCTTTTCAATGACTGCTCTTTCTCCAAAGCACCAGAAGGCCAGAGCGCTCAAGCCCGGAAGCCGTCGTCCCGCCAAAGAATTGTGCAGCGAATGTGGCCTCTGCGACACTTACTACATCCACTACGTCAAAGAAGCCTGCGCCTTTCTCAACCAGCAGTTTGACACCCTGGAGCAGCAAAGCCACGGGCGCAGCCGCAATCTGGACAACTGGGACGACTGCTATTTCGGAGTTCATCAAGACATGATGGCCGCCCGCAAACAGCAGCCCATTGAGGGCGCACAGTGGACAGGGATTGTCAGCAGCATTGCCATTGAAATGCTGAACCGGGGGCTGGTGGAAGGCGTCGTGTGCGTGCAGAACACAAAGGAAGATCGGTTCCAGCCGATGCCTGTGATCGCCCGCACCCCCGAAGACGTGCTGGCCGCACGGGTGAACAAACCCACCCTGTCGCCCAACCTCTCAGTGCTGGAGCAGGTGCAGCAGTCCGGCATGAAGCGCCTCCTGGTGATCGGCGTTGGCTGTCAGATCCAGGCGCTACGAGCGGTGGAGAAAGAACTGGGCCTGGAGAAACTCTATGTGCTGGGCACTCCCTGTGTGGACAACGTGAGCCGCGCCGGACTGCAAAAATTCCTGGAAACCACCAGCCGATCGCCTGACACAGTGGTCCACTATGAGTTCATGCAGGACTTCCGGGTGCATTTCAAGCATGAGGACGGCTCCACTGAGACGGTCCCCTTCTTCGGTCTCAAGACCAACCAGCTCAAGGATGTGTTTGCCCCCTCCTGTATGAGCTGCTTTGACTATGTAAACGGTCTGGCCGACCTGGTGGTGGGTTACATGGGCGCGCCCTTCGGTTGGCAGTGGATCGTCGTCCGCAATGACACTGGACGGGAAATGCTAGATCTGGTGAAAGACCAGCTCGATGTGCAGCCTGTGATGTCCCAGGGCGATCGCAAAGCCGCCGTCCAGCAAAGCATCCCCGCCTACGACAAAGCGGTTACCCTGCCGATGTGGGCCGCCAAACTGATGGGCGTGGTGATCGAAAAGATTGGCCCCAAAGGGCTGGAGTACGCCCGCTTCTCGATTGACTCCCACTTCACCCGCAACTACCTCTACACCCGCCGTAACCATCCTGAAAAGCTGGAGAAACACGTCCCCAATTTTGCTAAACGGATCGTCGGGCAGTACACACTGCCAAAGAACTGATTGCGATAATCGATATGAGCATCACCGGATGACGGATTCCCATTTTTCTAAGGGAATAATGGAACAGGCATTTGGATAAGTCTATGGGACTGGCTCAGTGGTTGTCTTCCGCGTTCCGTAAAAATTCCCCTCAAGGTGCAGGTTCTTCTCCGAATGCTTCTTCCGCTTCCGCCAATTCCACTCCCCCGTCACCTCGCCCCAAGACGCTGGCCGAACTGGAGCGGGAGATGGAGGAACAGGCGAAGGTAGCCGCACAGCAGAGCCGTCAGTCTTCACAATCCGCCAGACGGGGGGGCAAATTCATCCGTCGCTTGAAGTGGACGGTTGTGCTGGTGGGGGTGCCTGCGGGAGCGCTGGCGATCGCCAATCTCCCCTTTCCACCCATCCGTGAAGCCGTTTCCGACACAGCGCCCGTTCTGCTGCTGCCCAGCTATCTGATGATGGATCACAGCTTCCGGCAGGCCGTCGCTCTGGTGGAGCAGTCCCGGCAGCTCATCGATTCGCCCACCACTGCCGCAGATCTGGAATTGGGTGCGCAGAAACTCAAGCAGGCCCAGTCTCACCTGAATTCGCTTCCTATTGGCCTGACTCGAGACCAATGGATTGCAGATTGGTACGGTTACGGCTGGTTTGGGCCACGACTGACAATCGCCAGCCTGAATCGATCGCGAGCCGATGTGGGACGACTGGAAGCTAAGGTGTTTCAGGAGCAAAACGCACAGGCAACGCTGGCGCAGATCCAGGTGGCTCTGAACGAAGCGAAACAGCAGGTGGAGGAGGCTGCGATGCCCGTGGAGAAGCAGGGGGCGATCGCCGGATGGAGAGATGCCCTGGATCAACTGAGGCAAATTCCCCCGGAGACGCTGGCGGGAAGGATGGCGCAGCAGACGCTGGCAACGGAACGGCCAAACTTTGAGGCGATCGCCGGACAGACCTTTGGAGACCAGCAAACCTCTGCTGTGATCACCGCCGCCCAGGGATTCGCCCTACAGGCCGCACAACTGTCGCGGAATCCACCCCACCCGGCACAAAAGTGGGAACAGGTTGAGGGACTGTGGCAGCAGGCGATCGATCGGCTGGGAGCAATTCGTCCCGCCGATCCCACCAGCTACACCGAAGCGCAAAACCTGATGGCCACTTATCAGGGAAATTTATCTCAGATCAAGATTCGAAAACAGGCGGAGGTTGAATCCGTCAGGGCGCTGGAACAGGCCAAGCAGGAGTACGCCCAATTAATTGCATCACTACCAGCCAGTGGGCGAGGTCTGGATCCCAATGTGGCGATCGGGCGAATTCAGGCCATCAAGAATTCCCTTGACCGGGTGCAGCAGGGAACAACGGCCTACCCAGAAGCACAGATGTGGATTCGTTCTGCACAGAACAAGGTGCGGGAGTTGCAGTCAAAACTGTAGTTTTCTTGGAGATTTCCGCGTAGCGGAAATCTCCAAGAAAATCTCTATAACCATCGGAGACAGCCCCCTCAGTTCGACTGAGCAGGCTGGGGTTGGGTTTGCTGGTAGGGTGGCTCTGGCCCGATGCCGCCTGCACGATTGGGGGGCCAGAAGCGAACTGCCGCGCGGCCAATGATGTTCTGACGGGGGACGTAGCCCCAAAAATGACTGTCGAAGCTGTTGTTGCGGTTATCGCCCAATACCAGAAAAGAGTTTGGGGGAACAGTCTCAGGCCCCCACTGGTAGTCCGGCGGCGACTCGATGTAGTTCTCAGGAAGCGGATTGCCGTTGATAAGAACCTTGCCGTTGCGAACTTCGATCGTTTCCCCCGGCAGGCCAATCACACGCTTGATAAACGCATCCTTAAAGCTGCTCTCACCCAGCTTTTCCGGTGGCATGAAGACAATGATGTCGCCACGCTGGGGGTCGTGAAACAAGTAAGTGATTTTTTCGATAATCAGGCGATCGTTGATTTCCAGCGTAGGCAACATCGAGCCGGAGGGAATGTAGCGCGCCTCTGCCACAAAGGTGCGGATACCCAGTGCCAGGACGATACTGACGCCAATCGTTTTCAGTCCTTCGACCCAGGGGTTCTCCTGTTTAGTACGAGCCACCATTCCGGGTTTTCCAGAATGGGAGGGAGAAGTTGGTTCTGAATCCCGTGGGTCTGTCGGGTCGATCTTCGGTTGAGCGTTGGGATCGAATTGGTCGGTCATTCGCGAACTCGCTGGTTTGAGCAGTAGGAGCCTATTCTATACCTTTGGGGCGATCGCGCTTTCGCCCGTTAGTCTGAGATTTGCTGGATGTGCTGCGCCTGCCCACCCTGGTCAAGCATTTAGGATTGTTTTATGTATTCGCTTAGAAGATTTCTACGAAATAAGTTACCCGTCGTGTGGGTTTGTACCCCCCCGCCCGGGGGGGACAACCA
>JBIKWV010000112.1:0-9054 GCA_044356135.1 Elainellaceae cyanobacterium | reverse complement strand
TGCCCAGGAAGCCCGTCAATATATGCACTGGATCGTTATAACGACCGTTGTCAATGCGCTCCTATTGAGAGCCATTCGTTTGTCGGGCAAACCGGGCAGTCAAGTGCGCTGGCTGATGTACAGTCTCGGTCTATCTTTGGCGCTGTACATCCATATATTTAGCGTTTTACTCATGGCCAGCCACTTTATCTACTGCTTTATTCTGTACCATCCCCAGTGGCTTCGGCTTCGTCGGAATGATGTCATTTTTTTTCGCGGTCAAGCGCAGATGTTTTCCGCTTACTCGGTAGCCTCTGTCCTGGGAGTCGTACTTTTCCTGCCATGGATTTGGGTTATTTATAACTTCCCACCAGACCCCACATTAACTGCCTGGATGAACGAGAAAACCTCGACCATTGAAGTTCTTTCTCGATGGGCTGGCCTGGTCAGTCGCTCCTTTGTTGATTTCGGTATAAGTCCTGCCTCCCCTCTTGTCATCAAGCTAGCAACCCTCCCTATTATTTTCCTGACACTTCTGCTGATTAGCTATTCCCTGATCTATCTCTGCCAGAACACAAGCCCCAGGGTCTGGCTATTTCTAATATTGCCGATTGCCGTCACGGGTACTGCCTATTTCCTTCCTGACCTTCTCTTCACTAAGCGATCGGGGACGACTCGCTACATTCTGCCTGCTCTAGTTGGAATTCAACTTTCCGTCTCCTATCTGCTGGCGACAAAGTTACAACCCCAATTGAGAGAGGTTCGGCAAAATTTCTGGCGAGCTGTGACGGGTATTATTCTGACCCTTGGTCTGGTTTCTTACCTGGCCTATTTCCCATCACACGTTTGGTGGAATAAAGGTCCTGTGGAAAATGGCTACAATGTCGAGATCGCAAATTTGATAAACGCCGCTGATCACCCGCTGCTTATCAGTGATGGAAACATGCTCCATATTTTTACCCTAAGCCATCTTCTGCAGCCAAAAGTTGATTTCCTCCTTTTTAAACGAATGCAGGAAAATAGTGTTCAGAATCAACCCCTTAATCTGCCCTCTGTGGCAGGTCGCTCTTTATTCCTTCTCGATGCTTCAGATAAGCTGCGCGAGGATTTTCAGACTGAGTACAATCTGGAAATACAGGGGATCATGCCCTCATTTGAAAAGCTTGTTGAAAAGCAGCGTTAAGTCAGAAGCACTCAGCCCCCGTTAGGAGCTTGCAACAAAATAAAGCCCCAGTTTTAGTCTGGCGCGGTTTAGCCGCGCCAGACTAAAACTGGGGCTTTATTAACCCGCAAAACCCTTACCTCAGTCTCGATGATAGAAAATGATGTTTTACAACTCGATAGAAAAAAGTTGGGTTGCCAATGACGTAACGTTCCCAGAGCCGACTTGGTTCTGTAAAAAATCGAGTCACCCACTCTAGACCGCGACTGGTCGCCCACTTGGGACCTCGGTAAACAGTCCCTGTATAGAAATCCAGACAAGCACCTAAAGGCAGGAAAACCCGCGCATTGATCCGATCCTTGAAGTCAACAATCCATTTCTCCTGAAGTGGCATTCCAAAACCGATGTACAGAACGTCGGGGTTAAATTCATTCAGGAGAGTGATGACCCGGTCGTTTTCCTCACCATCCTTCTTGAAATATCCGTGATGTCCAGAAATTTTGAGATTTGGTGCAATCACCCTGAGCTTCTCAATCGCCTTGTCGGTGACCCCGGGCTTGCCCGCAAGCAGAAATAGAGAAACACCCTGCTGTTCACAGGCGATCGCCAAACTCTCAATATAATCTGGGCAGGTCATGCGGTGCCGAGACTCGACCTTAAATCCAAGAAGTTTGGCAGCTAGTAATACACCAAATCCGTCGCAGAAAACCACATCTGCACTGTTGAGAAAATCTCGGTACCATCCAAGTTCCCAGGCAAAATTCATTGCTCGTACATTCACATTACCAACAACGGTCTTTTGCGGAAGTTTTGCGCAGGAGGTGATGTATGCAATCAAATCACACACCGTCAGCTTGTGAAATTTTGTATTGAGCACCGCGATTGGTTCAAAGTCTGGCATCTTCTTCTTCCTGGAACATTGAAAATTCGTATCTCCTACAGGCACTAACGGACAATACCCGCTGTTGACTGCTGAACTGCGAAAACACGTCAGAAAACCGCGTCAGTCTACCCGACGGGAACAGTCTAGCATACCCGAATTGGTCAAATCAGCCGATAACATTGAAGCCTGTTGCAAGATTCTACCGGGAAGAATTAAACTGAAAGCGGAATTGACTCCAGGCAGAGCTTCATCTTAAATAGGGATAGCATGATGTTCGATTATGCACTTTGAGACTTCCACAAGGGCCTGTCGTCCTCATTGAATTGTTTACGGTTAATGTTGTCACCTTTCTACAGACAGCAATTACTTCTGTCTGTATTACTGAGTCAAATCTGTTAGAATTGACAACAAATTTCAGAATCCGAACTTAACCTATTCTTTGTTGCCTCTTCGTATTTTCTTTATCATTTTTCCAAATTCAATGCTCTTTCATCCTTGTCGAGGGCTTTCATATGCTAATCCTGCAATTCGCAGGTCACCTTCTCAATTTTCTCCTTCTCGCTGCTGCGTTCGGGGTGTTCACCCTGAGCCTGGTACTTTTAGTTGAATGTTTGCTCAGTCTTCTGCCTCAACAATACAAGTCATCGAAGGGGCAAGCCAAAACTTCATCCCCCAGAATTGCCGTTTTAGTTCCGGCGCACAATGAGGCTGATGGAATTGGTCAAACCTTGCATTCGATTCTGCCCCAATTAAGTGCCTCTGATCAGGTTCTGGTTATTGCTGACAACTGTAGTGATGACACTGCGAGAATCGCAACAACGGTCGGTGCAACCGTGCTTGAGCGTTCCAATTTGACTCAGCGTGGTAAAGGTTATGCGCTTCACTACGGTCTCCAGACAATCGCCTCTGCGCCACCTGATGTCGTGATATTTGTTGATGCAGACTGTCAACTTGGGGATTTGAGTATTCAGCGATTGGCTCAGCAAGCAGCAGATAGCCGTAGACCAGTGCAGGCGAAGTACCTCATGAAAAAGCCTCCAGGGGCCAGCCAGAAGGAGGGGATTTCTGCATTTTCAGTAACGGTGCGCAATTGGGTGCGACCCAAAGGTCTGGCTCGGCTTAATCTACCATTCCTATTGACTGGAAGCGGCATGGCATTTCCCTGGCACGTTATCCAATCCGTCGATCTGGCCAGTGGCAACATCGTTGAGGATATGAAGTTGGGACTTGATCTGGCGATTGCTGGCTATCCGCCAACATTCTGTGAAGCTGCGGAGGTTCTTAGTCAGCTTCCCACTCAACGGCAGGCTGAAAACACCCAGCGCACAAGGTGGATTCATGGACATCTGCAAAGCATTGTAACCTACGTCCCCCGCCTCATGGGGGCAGCAATTACCCAGAGACGTCCTGGTTTGCTTGCACTGGCCCTGGATCTGGCTGTCCTTCCCCTGACCCTCTTTATCCTACTATGGTTCCTTCTAGTATCAGTCGCAGTCCTTAGCAGCATCATTGGTCTATCATGGTTGCCACTCCTGATTCTGGTTGTCTCGGGAGTTTTGCTTTTAACCGCAATACTGATCTCGTGGAAAACCTATGGTTTTGAAGATCTCTCCTTTGCCGAGATTCTTTCAATTCCTGGCTATATCCTCTCAAGAATCCCCATCTTCCTTAAGTTCGTGACTCGTCGAGAATCGAAGTGGGTGAGGACAGATCGATCATAGGTGATTGCTTCTTCATGAAATATTTAAATTGAGCTATAGCGCTTCGCGTTTGGATAAGGTACAGATTTTTGTGAGAGAGCCGCGCAGAGCGCGGCTCTCTCACAAAAATCCGCACTTCACTAGAGCGAGAAACACAATATTTGACGCAATAAAAGCATCTCTGCTTTTAGGTGATTTCGTAGGCAGATTTTGCTTGTAACTTCTGTCGGCTTAAACACTCCGTAGGTTGGCCTGACAGAACTTACTGCCAGGGTTGCCCGCAGTCATTCGAAGATTGCCTAGGCAAACTTTATACTGTCAAGTTTGAGTGTATATTTTGACGCGATTTGGAATTCGTGCTTATACTGGAATTAATTTCGGCTCAAGGAAAAACTTTGGTTATGTCAATCCGTGAAATCATTTATCAGAATCGGCTTCTAGGTATCATCGTTTCTGCCAGTTTCAGTCAACCAGGAATTCACTTCTTTACGCCGAATCAACTGTCGCAACAGCTCGCTTACATGCGGCACCCTGCAGGTAAAGTGATTCAGCCTCATGTTCACAATGCTGTTCCGCGAGAAGTTCACTTCACTCAAGAAGTTTTGGTGCTCAAAGCTGGCAAGCTCCGAGTTGACTTTTATACCGAGCAAAAGGAGTACCTCGAGAGCCACATTTTGCAGGCGGGAGATGTCATTTTGTTGGTCGAGGGTGGCCACGGTTTCGAGGTATTGGAAGAAGTTGAGATGTTTGAAATCAAGCAGGGTCCCTATGTTGGAGAGCGTGATAAAGTTCGGTTTACTCCGGACGCCCACACGCTAAACATGGCATCCTGTGGTGAGTCTTCGAGAAAAGTCATGGCGGAAGCGATCAAGTAATTTCTGGCGAAATCTTTATATCTACACCGTTGACCACTTTCTTAATTGGAGTTGGCTGTGGAATTCATACCTGTTAATCAGCCGCTTCTTAATGGGCGGGAAAAAGAGTATTTGCTTGAGTGTATTGAGACTGGATGGATTTCTTCTGAGGGCCCCTTTGTTGAAGAATTTGAGCGAAAGTTTGCCGACCGACTCGGACGCCAGTATGGGATCGCTGTGAGCAACGGCTCGATGGCATTAGAGGCTGCGATCGCAGCTCTGGATATCGGGCCTGGGGATGAAGTTATTTTGCCAACCTTTACCATCATTTCCTGCGCGGCAGCAGTGGTGCGAGCTGGCGCAACTCCAGTACTGGTGGATGCAGAGCCAGAAACCTGGAATATGAGTGTAGAGGCGATCGCCAGTAAAATTACCCCACGAACGCGAGCCATCATGGTTGTTCATATCTATGGTTTACCCGTTGATATGGAACCGCTTCTCGAATTGGCTCAACAGCACCATCTGCACATTATTGAAGATGCAGCTGAGATGCATGGTCAGACCTACAAAGGTAGACTTTGTGGGAGCTTCGGTGATCTGAGTACCTTCAGTTTCTATCCGAACAAGCACATCACAACCGGCGAAGGTGGCATGATCGTGACTGATGATCCTGTCCTTGCTGAACGATGCCGTTCACTCAGAAACCTCTGTTTTCAGCCGAAGCAACGGTTTGTCCATGAACATTTGGGCTGGAATTTACGCCTGACCAATCTGCAGGCTGCGCTGGGACTGGCTCAACTGGAACGCCTGGATGAATTCGTCGAGCGAAAGCGGCAGATGGGACACTATTACACTGATTTGTTGCAGGGGGTTCCTGGCCTCCAGCTTCCCCTGGCTCACACTTCCTACGCTGACAATATCTACTGGGTGTTTGGACTGGTTCTGGAGGATGAGATTCCCTTTGATGCGGCAGAAGCAATGCGACGACTGGCAGCAAAAGGGATTGGAACCCGCCCTTTCTTCTGGGGAATGCATGAACAGCCTGTTTTCCTAAAGATGGGGCTGTTTACAGGTGAATCCTATCCAACCTGTGAGAAGCTGGCTCGTCGCGGATTCTATATTCCCAGTGGGATGGCGCTTACACGTGAGCAAATGGAGCGGGTTGTATTCTGTGTCAAGGAGATATTGGCGGTATGAGCAGTGTGTCACAACGTCTCGTTCACTTTCTTCGCTCAGTTTACTGGTACTGGCGGTTTCCAGGAGAGTGTTATGGGTGTTACCGGGGAATTTTTGATAGTGCAGAAGCGGCGATCGCTGCTTCCCCAAAGCATCGATCGCTGGGTTATGACAATACCGCTCTAGCCGAAGAATACCAGAGCAACATGGATCGAGCAATCGGCTCCTATGACTATCCAATGCTGTTCTGGCTGAAGGATTTGCTGCCCCAAAATCATCGCATTTTTGATGTGGGCGGCAATGTTGGCACACAGTACTACGGCTACGAACGCTATCTTCACTATCCAGAAGACTTGCGTTGGACTGTGTGCGAGGTTCCTGCCATCGTGGAAGCCGGACGCAAGTTGGCGGCTCAGGAGAATGCCAGAGCGCTTTCCTTCACCACTCAGTTTACAGATGCAGAGGGAACCGATATCCTCATGGCCTCTGGATCGCTCCAATATATTCAAAACTTTGAGCAACAGCTCACCGATCTTCAGCAAAAGCCTCGCTATCTGCTGCTTGACCGCCTTCCTTTGTGTGATGGTTCGTCATTTGTTACCCTGCAAAACGGTGGAATGGTTTTCTATCCAGTTTACATTCGCAACCGTGAGACACTCATTGAAAAGCTGACCCATCTGGGCTATCAAGTTCTGGACATCTGGCAAGATAAATCCGAACCCTGTGTCGTTCCATTTCATCCGGAGATGAAGACGCTCAGCTTTTGGGGGCTACTTTTGCAGAGGAGGTAACTGACGATGAGTGTTTTTGGAAATTATGCCCGGTATTACGATCTGCTTTATCGTGACAAGAATTACGCTGCTGAAGCAGAATTTATCCATCGCCTGATTCAGAACCATGCGCCCCAGGCAAAGTCGGTTCTTGATCTTGGATGCGGTACGGGGGTTCACGCATCTCTCCTGGCAGAGCGTGGCTACATGCTGTGTGGCGTAGACCGGAGTGAGTCGATGCTGCAACAGGCGGAGGAGCGACGGATGGGGTTGGACAGGACACTTTCCAACCAGCTCCAGTTTCTCCCTGGAGATGTCCGAACCGTCCGCATACCCCAGACATTTGACGTGGTTGTATCGCTATTTCACGTCGTCAGCTATCAAATTACGAATCAAGATCTCCGGGCGGCGTTCGAGACCGCTAAGGTTCACCTCAAGCCCGGAGGGCTTTTCATTTTTGACTGCTGGTACGGGCCAGCGGTGTTGAGCGATCGCCCCACTGTTCGCGTCAAGCGCCTCCATGATGAATCAATTACGGTTACTCGGATTGCGGAACCGACGATCTATGCCAATGACAACCGGGTTGATGTCGGTTACCAGATTCTGATCCAGGATATCAAAACCCAGAAATTGGAAACCCTCAAAGAACTCCATCCCATGCGATATCTATTTACCCCAGAAGTGGATCTGTTGTTTCAGCAGACGAACTTTCAGCGACTTGCCTATGGTGATTGGATGTCAGATCGTCCGGCGGGATGGGATACTTGGAGTGTTTATTTCATCGGTCAGCGTTTGTAGGGGTAAATGCGTGGACTACCATATCATTCTGCATCGATCGTTTGATTTAGATGCGAACGAGCGACTTGCTGAGCTAGGGCAGTGCCCGCGTCACATTATGGCAGCGCTGACCCAGAAGTTAGGAGCGAAAGTTCATGCTCCTGGGGATGATGTTATCCTGCCGATCGACCGGATTCGTTCAAAGCTACTGGGGTCACCCGCCACCTGGGCAATGGCCCGGCGGCTTTCAGCCCAGCTCACCAACAATGACATTGTGTACTGTACCAGTGAGACAACGGGAATTCCACTGGCAGCGATGTGTAATCATTCAGAAAAATCACCGACCATCGTCATCTATGCTCACGATGTTTATCGCTCTCTGACTCAGGTTGCCCTGCGGCTTTTTCCCGTCGCTCACAAATCTGTCTTCTTTATCACCAATACTACGGCTCAGGTCGAATTTCTGAAGCAACGGTTTGGACTCGCGGATGACCGGGTGCTATTGCTGCTGGAACAAACCGACACTCAATTCTTTACGCCCGGACTTCCTTCCCCCGATAAACAGCGCCCCGTAATCGCCAGCGTTGGTCTCGAAAGACGCGATTATCGACTTCTGGCTGCAGCCACGAGTGATATGAACGTAGACGTAATCATTACGGGCTTCTCAGCAGATGTGAAGCGGAGTATGTCAACTTTCCCAGCTTCTCTCCCAGCCAATATGACCACTCACACCCTGGAGTGGATTGATTTACTTAAGCTGTATCGGAATGCAGATATTGTTGTCCTTGCACTGACAAAAAGTTTAGTGACATCCGGAGTCACAACGCTATTAGAGGCAATGGCCTGCGCTCGACCTGTGATTGTGACGCGAACAAACGGGCTAGTGGACTATCTTAAGCCTTCAGAGACGGTGATAACAGTTGAACCGGGTGACCTGGGGGGGTTAAGGAAGACAATTCAGTATGCTCTGGAAAATACTGAAGTAGCGGCAGCGACCGCCCAAGAAGGCTATCGTTTCGTTCAGGCATTCCATAACAGCGACAAGTATGTAGAAATGTTGGCGCAGTTGCTCCTCAACCTTTCATAGATGGCTGTTGCCGTCAACGGATATCTGAGAGTGTATTCCAGTTTTGCGAGTGGTTTGGGCGAAGTCCGCACCACTCGCAAAACTGGTTCTGGAAATTTGCAAACGTTGGATGCACCCCGACTACCTTCTCACAAATCGGTAGATTCCAAAGTAAGGAAAGAAAGTTTTAGAAGTAAGTTGGTAATTCTGACCCATAGCAGCTTCTACAGAGATGTTTCGATTCTCCGGATCCCAATAAAACTCCCGATTAATCACGATATAGACTGCAGGTGAGTTATTAGTAAATGATCCTAAGCGCGATGCAATATTTTCTCGAGTCAGCTCCAGTGCAGAAATTGTCTCCTTGTCACCGTAGTATTCAAGAAGGCTGGTAGCCCCCCAGAGCATAACGGATTTCTCAGAACCAGAGCGGTTCTCCACTAGATAACGAGCGGCGGAGCGATAGTCATCTTTGACGTGATGAATGTTGAAATAGTAGTTATAAAGTGAGAAACCATTTAGCAGCAAGAAAAAGATCAGGGTGATTTTCGGGAAATCCTTCCAAAACGCATAGGATTTTTCGGAAGAAGAGCGAATCGAGTGATTCGCCCCTTCCTCAGAGGAGTTAATTCCTTCAAGAGTGAACGGCAGAAGAAATACGATTGGGAAAAACAAATAAAAGGAATG
>JBIKWV010000111.1:0-9069 GCA_044356135.1 Elainellaceae cyanobacterium | reverse complement strand
TAGGTATACACCTGGATACTGGGTTGAAACTCTGGCAAAACCAGAGCCAGATCAATCGCAGCAAAGGTCGCCAGCGCTGCCCCCAAACTGTGTCCAGCGATCGCCAGGGGTTGCTTCGGATCTAAGGATTGCACCGCTTCTCTGACGGCTTTAGCTAAATGGGTGTGATAAAAGTCATAGATGCCGGAGTGAACTTTACCGATGACCGTTCCATTTACTGGATGAACATAGTTGTCTTGAATCGCCAGAATATTTTCCAACCATTCCAGTTGCCGCTGGGTGCCTCGAAACATCAGGACATTCAGCTTGGGAGAAGACAACAAAAACCCGTAGTAAACCGAGATTTGTTGTCTCAAATTCACCGCCTGTTTTACTTGATTCCGAATCACGTCTTTTGTTTGGTTGACGCGATCGCCCAGTTCATTCAGATTCTCAGGAGTGTCTGCCAACGCTGAGAGTGGCACTTCAAAGGGAATTGCCTCTTCTACCCGTTCGGCGGCTTGAAAGGAGGTAATTTGGCGATGCGTTGGGTCATACAATTGACGCAGTTTGACCTGCTCGGCCTGCGACGCTTGCTGCTTCAGGTGTTCGCGCCCAAATATGGCCGCGATCGTGGTGCCCAGTCCAGTCCAGAGTAAAAATCGGCGGTTAATTTTCATCTTGCTCACCGGGGTAAATGAGGGGGGAATCCGTCGTGCGAGGATCGACTAAGATAAGGCGGCTGGCAGCACAGACTTCGGTTTCAGCGCATTGGTTGTTGTTGATAGATGCGAAGAATGAAAAGGATTAGGCGATTGCCCCGTTGCTACTGTTTGAGTGACAACCCATCTCGCGATTCATGGAGAGGCGGAATGTTACCGAGTTCGGCCATTCTCTTCCAGCGAGACGGTGCCGTTGTTGCCTACCACCTGAACAAAGCAGGTGCCGTCTGAGAAGGCGCGGGCGAAGGTGAGTAATGGGCCTGCCGCTGAATAGGTCGTGCTGGCATCGGGATTCGCTTTTACAGTGGTCGGTGCATTGTTCACAAGCATCTCTGAAGGTTTCCGCGTGAAGGTCATGCGCGGTTGAGTACCCTGCCAGGAAATCTGAGCAACGTAGCCAGCCGTTTCGCAGCGAGTGGACTGGGCGGTTGTTGCACTCTGGCTAGTGGAAGCTGCATTCTGACCCGTGGCAGCGGGGCTAATGGCAATCCCCGGTTGAGTGGGGCTGGCAGCGGGGGCTGGCTGAGTCGAGGCAGCGGGGCTACCTAGCAGGAACTTCGGTTTCAGCTCGGCTGTACAGCTTGTATTGAGAGCGATCTCAGGACGGTTAATGAACGTGATGGCAATATCTCTGGCACAGGGATTTAAGATCACCCCATGCCCCAGGCTGGGAAATTCCACATAGGTGCCGTTGTTGAACCATTCCATGGCGCGTTTCCCGCGATCGGTGCTGGTTGCGGCATCGTAGCGCCCCTGCAAGACCAGGGTGGGAACATTCATTTTCACGATTTGCCGTTCCCTGGGGTCTGCGGGTTTAACCGGCCAGTGTTGACAGGTGGCGATGAATTCCAGATTCTCCCCATAGCTTGCCTGGGCTAACAGGGGCAGCGGCAAACGGCGATTCAAGGCTTCGGCTTCGGCCACGGAACTCCAGGACACATGCTCGCGACAGTCAAAACTGAAATTCATTCCCGTCATGTTCCCCCCTCGATCGACGGGACTGACCTGATTGATGTTGTCTGTCAGCAGTTCATAAATGTGCCGAATTTCCACGTCAGGCATGGACTGCAATGCTGCCTGGAGGGGCTGAGCGGTTTGAGTCGGAAATATTTCAGCGATTAAGTCCAGCAGGGTCTTGCGATCGCGCCCTCGATTGGCATCGTAGCCCGCACCATAGAAGTTGGCAATCGCCAGGTTTTGCTCGGCTTCTGGCAACGACCCCATCTGTGTTTTCACCTGGTTTACCCACTGGGTTGACGGACGGCTTTCCTGGGCAATGGTCGCCCGTTGCGTTAGCAGGTCTTGGGCTTTAATTTGAAAATCAGTTGCCAGCTTCTGATAATGCTCGACGATCTCTGGCAAGCCCTCCGGTTGGGGATTTGACTGGAAGAGTTGACCGGACAGGGCTTGCTCATAGGTGGTTGTCTTGCCTTGTTCCAGTTCAGCAATCATCAACGGCAAATAGCCCGCGAAAGGGGGCATTGAGATCCAGTGCGGTACATTGTCAGCAAAGCTCTGGAGCGTAATGCTGGTTTCAGGGGGGGGGCCTCCCGCTGGGTTTGGCTCAGACTCCGCTTTGGGTAAGGGAATTGGCTGTTGAGCCAGTTTTTCCAGCAAGGCATTCAAACGAGCTGGCAGATTAGGGTATGCCTGGTTGCACGCGGGATCGACTGCACAATCCTGCAACAGGTTAAATACAGGGGTCACATTCCGTTGTCCTGCCTCAGTGTATTTGTTGACATGGGGGGTGGCGGTGGAATCCAGAACAACGCTCCGAACGACGGTGGGGTAGTTACGGGCGATCGCCATCGCCAGATAGGTGCCGTAGGAAATGCCATACAGGTTGATCTGCTTGTACCCCAAAGCGGCGGCTAAATTCACGGTATCGCGGGCATTGTTGGGGGTGTTGAACTGACTCAGATCAAAGCCATGTTTTTGCAGCACCTGGGCGCAGACGGCATACTGGGCGATCGTGCGATCGTTCGTCAACGGATTATTATCAGCAATCTTTTTCACATATTGTTCAAACTGGTTCCCCAGCTTTTCCAGGGCAAAGGCCGTGGGCGCACAGCCCAATGCACTAGAAAACTGGGTTCCCCGCTGGTCAAACATCACCAAATCACGGGTCTGACGGTAAGGGGCAAAAGCAACCTGACTGAGACCATCGAGATCAATCACGGCACTGCCCCCTGGCCCCCCCGATAAGTAAAAGACCGGATCGGGCAATGGCGACAGGCTGGTGCTGTGAAAGCGGGCATAGGTGATTTCGACTTGACGACCATTCGGCTGCTCATAGTTTTCGGGGACGGTGAGCACGCCACAGGTCACGGTCTTTCCTTCTGTTTCCGATGGCAGTGCGACCGGGCAGGGAATGGTTTGGGTGCGGTAAAGTGGGGAAGACTGAGAAGCCTGGGTGATCACGGCTTCTGGTTTCCCCCCTGTATGGGTTAGTCCAAACCACGTGAAAATCGAAACCATCACAGCCAGTGCCAAAAATGGGTAGATTTTTTTCATGTTCGTCATCCCTGATTGTGGATTAATCCAATCGCTCAACGTGCACTCAAAAAGCAGGTTTACTCCATCACAAAAAACGGCTTGATTGGGCTAAGCTACGCCAAGAGAGAATTTCCGTTTAATGTACTGGCTTAGAAATTGACGGATTGGGCAGATTGGCGATCGCCCGCTCCGGCACTTGCTTGATCTGCAACCACATCACAATGCCAAAAAGCTGTTCCGCCCGCTGCGCGGGCGGAACAGCTTTTTGGGTTTCGACTCTTTCCACGCCCACTTAATTACTCAACCACAAAGAGCGGCTTGACCTGAGTCAGACAACGGCTGTTGGGCGCTTGATTGGGTTTTGCCAGAAAATCAATGCCGATCGCCTCCACGCAAGTCGCGGCTGGGGTGCCCGGTGGTGCCAACATCGAGCCGTGACCCACACCAGGGAAGGTGTAGACATGGGCATTCTGGAAATTGCGGGCGACGGTCTCGCCGTAGAGTTGGGGCGTGACCGGGTCGTAGCCCCCATTGAGAACCAGGACGGGAATATCGGTGTTGTTGTAGGCGAAGATTGGCTCTCGCTCAACCTGAAGCAGCTCACAGAAGCGCTGGACTGAGGCACTCTCACTCTCCCCTGGCGCGATCAGCTGCTCGTAGGGGGCGGGAAACACGGTAGAAGGCTTCACCACTACGGAGTTAACCCGCGAACAGAGCACCGTGTGATACATGCCTGTGCCACTATCATCGTCCCGGAGCCCCTCCGAAAGGTCGGTTAAGGCCCAGCTAAAATCCCCCTTAGCGGCCTGGTAAATTCGCTTGGGCAGGGCTGAGGCATTACGACTGCCGGCCATATAGGGTTCAAAAAACAGCAGAAATTCGTCTCGATTTAGCGTGGTTTCAAGGGGTTTCTCGGTGCCGGGAATGGTGAGCGTCAGCGGCACAGGGGTTTTGTCTAGACGATCCAGCAGGCTAAGAAAGACAGTTTCCAGGTTGGGGTAGGTCCGATTACACTGGGCATCGGCGGCACAAGCGGCAAACAGGTTGCGCATTGCCCCGCTCAGGGTATAGGTAGCGGCGAGGTTAAAGTCGATATTCGTCGTCACCACACCGTCGAGGATCGCACTGCGGAGCCGGGCGGTGTGTGCCTTCGCCTGCTGTAGCACGTACTGCCCCAGCAGCGTGCCATAGGACACTCCATAGTAATTAAACTGGTTGTAGCCCAGAGCTTCAGCTACCGAATACATATCGGCGGCATTTTCGATGGTGTTGAAGGCGTTGGGGTTAATGCCGTTGGCAAGACTGCGATCGCGGCAGGCCACCATCCACTTGGTATCGGTCGGGGGGATCTCGTCGCGAGCCACTGCCAGATTGTGCTCGGTTTTCTCCGGGCAGTTAAAGAAAGGGCGTGAATTCTGAGTGCCCCGCTGATCGACAAACACGAGATCGCGCTCTTGCAGCAAGGCGGGCAACACCGCAAAGTTGGGTAACACATCGACCGCAAAGGTTTTAATCGTAGGGCTGCCAGGGCCACCATTTTCCATAAACAAGGGGTCGGGGGCAGGGTTCTTGCCAATGCTGCGGGTTCTGACGACTGCCACCTGGATAGTCCGCCCATTGGGCTGGCTGTGGCGCTCGGGCACGGTGACATAGCCACAGTCTGACATCGCTGCCACCAGTGGCGCTAACTTAAACGTAGAGCAGTCAACAGTTTTCCATGCCGCACCAAACTGGGCGCGATTAGGGGTCACTCCATTGACTGCACTGCTGAGGATGAAAACAATAGCAACCGTGAGGATGGCTAATGAGGAAAAATGAGTCAGCCGCAGGTTCATGAGGAATTTCCTTAATATTTAATCCAACAGTGAAACGAGAATGGTGGTTTCGCCGCTAGTGCGGCTGCCAGCCAGGAGTAAACCGGACATGGCAGAGCCATCCCCGATCGCATAAACGCTCAGGTTTGTCACCTGAGGATGGTTGAAAACGGTTGCTAGGGCTTGCTGTGCTCTGGTCTGATCGTCCGTCTCGGTCCAAAGTGGGCCGACAAAGTGTTGATAGTAGCGGCGGGCGATCGGCTCCAGGTCTGTTCCAGACTGGGTCAGATCAGCAAACACCGCACTGCCAAACCCGGATTGATTGGGCGGTCCGTAGATTGCCTGCAAACCTGCAACGGCTTCAGTTAGGGTCTGATCGGAGGAAGGACACATAAACGCACTGTGGAAAAACAAATCGGCTTAGGAATGAATGGAATCGGGAGAAACGGCGATCGCCTCTTTCCGATCTCGCAGGTGCCCTAACGTCTCTCGCCAGGAAGCAACCAGCGGGTCTTTTTCCGGGGATTGCCCCATGTGCTGGACGCGCCATTTACGAAAGGCCAGTTCGTCCTGCGCTTTGACAATGGCGGTAGAGGTGCGGCGGTTGTAGCCAGGGATGTGGCGGGTGCGGAAGATGCGATCGCTCTCCACTGCTGCATACTCTGATGGCGTAATCACAGGTTCCCGTTCATCCGCAAGCTGTTCTCGGATCACGTTTCGCTCCCAGATGCCGCTCTGCCAGAGCATCACCCCCACAATCAGGAAAAATGGGAAAAAGCCCACCAGTCGCATGGCGCTGTGCTGCACCCACTGATTTAAGAAAGGTTCCACCACCGCTGGGGTAGCAGCCGCCGTTTCGGGGATATCAGCCCATGGCTTACCCGTGGTCAAATAAACAGAGAGTGCAATGAATACCCCCAGGGCATTATTCAGGAAATGCCCGGAAAACCCCAGCAGCCACCCACCGATCGGAGCTGCAACCCGTAACCAGCGACGGGTGGTTTGACGGGCTAAACCCAGGCCCATGCCAAACAGTCCGGTGTACAGCGCGTGACCCGCAAACCCAAACAGCGCAAAGCGATCGGCGATTTGGAAATACAGTGGCATATCACCCGTAGAGTGAAACCCATTGGTGATATAAAGCGGAGCTTCCAGCAAATTAAAGCCAATTCCCACCAGTGCGCCATAAATAAAGCCGTCGCGCACGTTATCAAACTCACTTCGAAATAGCCAGAACAGCAGCAACACCCCTAACCCTTTGGTGATTTCCTCTACAATTGGGCCAGCGATCGGGGGTGCCAGCATCTTCCCGGCACCCTCGCCAAAAATAGCTTTGATATCGGGGTGAAGCGCCACAAAATCACCTACAGCCTTGAAAATAAAAGTGTTAATGGGCAGCGCAATGGCGGTGGCAATCAAGGCTCCCCATAGCACGGCAATCAGGTAAAGCCAGCGAGATTCGGGTTCGCGGCGATCGAGAAACCAGAGAATGGCAAGGGGGAGCAGTGTCATGAGCAGGACGGCAATTTGACTGCTGACAAAGACCTGGACATCCGCTGGGGAGAGGGCTGAGAAATAGCTACGAAACAGCGAATAGAGGCTGAATACCAACAGTGTTGCCAGGCCGATGACGGCCAGGATCGCATTTTTGGGACGGCTCAAGGGCGAACCGTAGAGAATTCGGGAAACTTCAGCGTGTGACATAGGCACCTCGTGATTTAAGGATTTTTGATAGGGGAAGATTCTTCGGTGTTGCTTAATTTATGTTTGATTCACCCTCTGGCTCCCAATTTTGGCTATTGTGTACACACAAGTTGGACTGACTCCGTTTCAACTTTTTGCGCCCCCTCAATCCCCCAATTCTGGGGGACTTTGCTCGCTTTATTTCTTTTGAAACGGTGCTTTAGAAGTTCGGTTCCCCCCAGAACTCCCCCTTGAGGGGGTAGGGGGTGTCTGGGGGGTTAGGGGGGTGGTTCGGCGATTACTCCTTTAGAATTGTGATTTAGATTATTGAAAGGGGATTCCAGCGCAAAGTTTTGCTGCGGTGCCCCAATTTCAATGCCGTTTTCTTTCAGCGCCCGTCGCACGCGCAGGCGAAATTCTCGACCGACCGACCACTGCTGACCGGGCTGCGTCTCAATCCAGGTGGTAATCGTCATGCCGCTGTGAGAAACGTTGTCGATGCCCAACACTTTCGGTTCTGATACGATGTGGTCGTGCCAGGTTGGGTCGTTGTATAGCTCCTGAGTCACCGATCGCATCACGGTCAGGGCGCGATCGGGGTCCGTCTGATAGGCCACATCAATGCTGAAATCGACTCGTGACCAGTCTCGCGTCAGGTTTCTCACTTCGTTGATCTTGCTGTTGGGAATGGTAATCATTTCACCGTTCGAATTGCGGAGTTGGGTGACTCGCAAATTTAGATTTTCAACGACTCCAGAAACCGTTCCCAGATCAATGGAGTCCCCGATCGCAAATTGATCCTCCGCCAGGATCAGAAAACCATTCACCACATCTTCAACCAATCGCCGCGCTCCAAACGAGAGCGCCAGCGCCGCCAATCCCAGAATTGCCACCGTGGAAGCCGTCGGCACTCCGATCGCCCCCAGTGACCCCAGCACCCCCAGCATCAGCAGCCCAATCGTCACCAGACCTTTGGTTGCCCCGGCGATTGTGGAGACCCGCAGCCGATGCCGCTGAGCATCTCCCAGGCTGATAAAATTACCCCGCTCAGCCCTTTGCCAGCGAGCGGCAAATCGGTCGATCAACCATCGACTCACCCGAATCAACAGTGCAGTCAAGACCCAGGTCAATAACAGATCGATCGGAACTTCCACAAACCGGAACTGCCCCCGGATCAGATAGGGCGAGATCATCGCTATCCATAGACCGCCACCCAACCAGGCGAAGATGAACAGCCAGAACAACAGCGACTGGGCAAAATTCAGTAGACTGAGCTGGCGATCGCGGCTGAACCAATGCGAAAATCGCTGCAAAAATGGGTTTCGCGGTTTTGCAGGCGCTATTTCTGGGGCGATCGCCGCTGATTCAGATAGAAGCAGATCGAGTTCACGCTGGATCGTTGCCGCTTCGTTGGTCTGCTTTTGCCGTCGCAACTGCTTTTGCCATCGAGACAGCCCGTACTTTAGAAGCACAAGGAACAGGGTCAGCAGCACCAACCAGAGCAAAATTTGACGGACGCGCTGCTGATTTTGAGGCAGGTTTTCCAGCCCCGTGAGTAGCTCCTGTTCCAGAATGCTCCGCCATCGCTCTGCCAGTTGATCCACCGGAAGCCCGTTAAATTGAGCGTCCAGCTTTGTCACCGACATCAACACCAGCGGTTCTGTAAATCGGTCATCTCGCGCTTCAATAATCTTGACGTTGTTCAACTCCGAGACATCGAAACTGAGTGTCTCTGGATTCATGGGACGGTTGAGCAGGAGCAGCAGCCGAGCACCAATCTCCTGCGCCCGTTGTTCTACTGTTTGCCGATCGCCCAGGGCAGCAGGACTGCGATCGTAAACCGTAGGAGAGGCGATAGTAAACAGTCTGCGAAGGCTGAGCGGGGAGTCCACCGCAATCGTTTCCAGGTTGCCGTAGCGGGTCACATTGGACGGTGGCCCCACACTGCTGCTCTGCCCAAACCCCTCTGGCAGCGAAAACTGAGCCTGTACGGGTCTTCCCACCGACAGGGTGATCCCCAGGGCGATCGCAAAAGCCAGGACGAGTGTGAACAGTTTTCTGGAGCTGCGCATCAGGGTCAAAAGCCGAAAAAATGGGTTCACCGCAGAGGCGCAGAGGACGCAAAGAGTAGACTCTGCGCTCTCTGCGCCTCTGCGGTGAGTTTCAAATGCAATTACAACGCGCCCTCATTGGTATTGCGCTGACGATCCCGATAGGGATAGTTGTAGAACTCGGTTCCAGTGACAACGTTGATCACCACAACCCTTCCCACCTCGCGATCGTACATCACGCGCACCTGCCGATCTTGAGCAAGATACATGTTGCCAGAGCTGCGGGTGAGAACGCCTCGAAAGTTGAACTCCCCATCATTAATT
>JBIKWV010000110.1:0-9083 GCA_044356135.1 Elainellaceae cyanobacterium | reverse complement strand
ACCTGCGTTGTGTGGGCGGGTCCCCCGCGACGCGGCGGAACCGCCCACACAACGGGTATCTCTTTTGCGGAAATCTCCTCAGCGAGCGGTCTCCAGAAGCGGTTGAGACGGCATGGGATAAAAGGTTTCTCCAGCGGGGCATAATTATTCTGAAAAAGCCCGAAATACTGGCTTTTCAGTATTCTTTTAGACAACCTTGATGGTCAGACCTCAGTATTAGAATAATGTACATCACTGATTAGGGGTGCAACGCGAACTATGACAGATGCCCAACAGAAGCCGAAGTCAAAGCACATCATCCTCACCTCCCACAGCAACGGCGTAGGGACAAAGATGACCCCGATTCACTGGGGCAAGGCCAATCCTGTCGATCGCGGCCCCGTCATCGGTTCCGTTCGCAGCCCCGCTTACCGCAACGTTATCGGCACCTATTCCGGCTCCTACAGTGTCTACCGGGCGCTGGCCGTTGCCAGCGGTGTGCTGGATCCCAACCATCGCCCTGACCTGACCAATACATCTCCAGTCGTGGCGCTGGGTCCCCATCCCAGTTGGGGTGCCCCCGAAAAAATTGTCTCGCTCGACCCGTTTGGGGCGATCGCCGGAGAACTCTTTGCTTCGCAGTACGCCTCGGAGTATGACATTTCCCCCACGATTGCCATTACCAGAGCACATATTCAAATTCCAGAATTGAAGGACGAGATCGCCCAGGGACGGCTCGAAGTAGATGGCAAATTTCTCAAAGCCGACGGCAATCTGGTGGTGACGAAGGCGGCGATCGACCCCGTCTGGTATCTCCCCGGCATTGCCAGACGGCTGGGCGTTGATGAGTCGGAGTTGCGCCGCATTCTGTTCCAGCAAACTGGAGGCATGTTCCCAGAACTGGTCACCCGTCCCGACCTGCACGTTTTTCTACCCCCCATCGGTGGTACGACCGTTTACATCGTGGGCGACGAACACACCATTACAGACCCCACCAAACCCCTGGCGGTGCGGGTTCACGACGAATGCAACGGTTCCGATGTGTTTGGCTCTGACATCTGCACCTGCCGTCCCTATCTGGTTCACGGCATCGAAGTCTGCATTCAGGCGGCGCAGGCGGGCGGTGCCGGAGTCATCGTCTACTGCCGCAAAGAAGGTCGGGCGCTGGGGGAAGTCACCAAGTTTCTGGTGTATAACGCCCGCAAGCGCCAGGAGGGGGGCGATCGCGCCGATGCCTATTTCATCCGCACCGAATGCGTGGCAGGCGTTCAGGATATGCGGTTCCAGGAGCTGATGCCCGACGTGCTGCACTGGCTGGGAATTACCAAAATTGACCAGCTCGTGTCCATGAGCAATATGAAATACAACGCGATCACTCACTCTGGCATCGAGGTGGGGAAGCGCATCCCCATTCCCCCCGAAATGATTCCGGCAGATGCTCAGGTCGAAATCGAGGCCAAGAAGTCTGCTGGCTACTACGCCGAGGATGAGGTGCTCGCGGGAGATGCCCTATCCCAGGTCAAAGGCCGCGATTATTAGTGGGTGCGGAAAAAGTTGAAACCCCAAAAGCTGTCCTGTCCGCTGCGCGGGCAGGACAGCTTTTGGGGTTTCAAGCTTAATCGTCCTGAAGTTTCACAAACACGGCTCCCTGTTTCACTGCCGCATCTCCGCCATAGCTGGTAATCGTCAGCGATTGCAGATGATCGAACAGGGGTTTGGCAGAAAACTCCACCAGTTTCAGCAGAGGTAGCCGCTGTTCCAGGGTGCCTTTGACCGATCGCCAGTCTATATATAAGTAGCCGTCGTTTTCGGAGGACAAAGGGGCGATCGCTCCGGCAAAGGTAGGGGCTTTGGTCAGTGGATGTTTTGCGGCGTTGAGGGCGAGTTCCAATGCCTCAGCGGAAGTGGCGAACACCTCGTAGTTCCCGGCGCTGGTGTGGATACCCCGGATGTCGGCCTGAAGCGCCGTCAGGCCCTTTTGCCGGGAGGGAACCGTGGCCAGCCGGGTCCAGGCAAAGGCGGGCTGGTTGTTCAGGGTGACGGGGCCAATGCTGAGACCCTGTTTCTGGGCGATCGCATCCAGCTTTGCCAACCCCTCAGCGGTGGCCGCAGATTTTTCTGCAACAAATACCCACTCGCCCTGACGACTGCCGGGTCGAGGCACCAGCCCCAGTGCAAATTCCTGTTCCACCCAACTCACCAGATCATCTGAAAAGGACACATTCCACTGTTTTTCCAGGGCGGCGATCGGTTGATTCAGTAGGGCAGAGAGCGTTCCAAAATCTGACAGGCCAGCGCTTAACTGGAACCAGAGCTGGTGGAGATTGACACCGGAAGCGGAGAAAGGGCTGGAGGCGGGAAGAAACTGGAGCGCTCCAGAGGGGGTGTCCAACGCTGGACGAGTAGGGGGCAGGGATTGGCCTGGGGCAGCCAGCAGTACCGTGTCAGCCAGCAGACCACCCGGCTTCAAGGAGACCCCCAGGACGAGGCTCTCAAACTGGCCGTCAGTCGCTGGTTCCGCCGTATTTAGCCACTGCTGGAGCTGGGGGATGTTGATGTAGGTAATGCCTGCCCGCTGGTCAGGCAGGCGGTCCAGCGCGGTTTGGTAGGAGGGGCTATCGTTCAGATTGAGGCCCTTTGCCTGGGCGTTATTGATGGCCTCGCGGATGACTTTGGGGGAATTGGCGAATAACAGGAAGCGATCGCCCACCGCCGCGCTGGACAGCGTTGTCCCGCCTTTGCCCGTGCTGCCAGCAGAAATAATTTTGATGCCGCCGTATTGCTCAAACTCGAGACTGGTGCCTGCAACCGCCTGTTTTTGCCAGTAGAGCTGCAAAAATTCGCGGGAGCGTTCGGGATTTTGGGTGGCGATCGCCAGCAGATAACCCGGTTGCTGTCCATTGCTGCTGTCCCGATCCACATCGGCACTGGTCACGGCCCAGGTGATTTCATCCCCCAGCCAGGGCTGTACGTCTTCGGGGTAGCTGAGTCCACGACTGGTCAATAGATTCTGTTTAATTTGCTCCAGTTCTGCTCGTGCCTGACGACGTTTGCCGGGAGGAGCCACGGCCAGCCGAAATGCCTGGAGCTGATCAGGATTGACCAGGAGCGAAGTCATCAGGGGAGTCTGTTTGGACACAAAAATAGCCGCCTGGGGAGCCGTTTGACCATTGGCCAGCAGGCTCCGCAGCGGACTCTGGGTGGCAAGCCACACTGCACCCGCCGCCGCAACCACCAGCAATGCCACCACCACCCCTGCCAGAGCACTCACAAACGAGCGAAATTTCATCTCACCTCAAGCCGCAGAACACAGGGCACAGAAACATTTCAGTCCGTTCTTAGTGTATAGCGATCGGCGCTTGTTTCTACTCGATTCCAGATTTCAAAACTGTGACCTGGCTCACAAAAATCGACTTTGGGGAATGCCTGACAGTCGAAATACGCCAAATATGATCGGCCCTCTCCGCTTTTCGTTCTACGTGATTTCTCGGATTTGTTATTACCGAAAACATGAATGCATCTTCTGATTGATTGAGTATTTTCTGGGCTTAGTTACTATTAGCGAGAAGAATCAACATTAGACAATTGCAGATCTCAATTTTTCAGTCAGGTGAGGGTTCTGACCCCTTTTACACACACCTCTTGTTTGGCTATTGTCAATATATCAAGCATTTAAATCAGGGTCAGAGGGAGAAAGTTTGGCAACGTTTATGTTTACGACTCTAAGCAAGACCAGGAAGTTTGTCTCGAAAATCTACGTAAATTTGAAAAATTGCGTTAGTCCAGTGGCTATCTTGGGTAACCTGCAAAACTTTGCTTTTTTATCAGTGTTGATGGACAAGTTTCTACCTGCTGATAAATGTAGTCAGCCTCTGTGAAGATTCCTGATTCGCTGTCTTAAACATTCACTGCCTTAAATGCTCCTGACGCTTTAGAAACTGCACTTGTGAGGGGATAGAGAGATGTCGCGCGATGCCCTTGTTGTTGGAGTCAACACTTATCGCTATTTACCAGAACTGCAAGCGCCTGCCCATGACGCAGAGGCGATCGCCCAAACGTTGCAGGCCCACGGCGAATTTCGCGTACATCGCCTGCCGGAGGCCATCCAGGCGGGACAACCTCGCATCGGGCAAACCACCCCTGTCACCCTGCGCGGTTTAGAAACCGCCCTGGTTAATCTGTTTAAACCCAGGGGCAGTAACATTCCCCAGACGGCACTGTTCTACTTTTCAGGACACGGCATTCAGAAAGAGGCAGGGATTAACGAAGGCTACCTGGCGGTGACCGATTCCCAGCCGGAGGTGGGGTTCTATGGTCTGTCGCTGTTCTGGCTGCGCCGACTACTACAGGAAAGTCCCGTGCGCCAGCGGATTGTGATTCTGGACTGCTGCCACAGCGGTGAACTGCTGAACTTTTTGGAAGCCGACCCCGGTGCCCGTCCGGGAACCGATCGCCTGTTTATGGCGGCCTCCCGCGAATACGAATCGGCCTACGAGTCGCTGCAGGGCAACTACAGTGTATTGACCCAGGCGCTGGTAGACGGTCTGAACCCAAACCACACCCCGAATGGCATCGTCACCAGTCATACGCTCACTGCCTGGGTCAGCCATGCGCTCAAAGGCGAGATTCAGCAGCCCCTGTTTGAGAATTCCGGCAGCGAAATTATTCTGACTCGCCGCACCCAGCCAGCGGCTCCTGTCCCCGTCACCCGGCCTGTGGTGCAGGAGGTTTGCCCCTTTAGAGGATTGGAGTGCTTTGAAGAGGAGCACGCCGATTTCTTCTTCGGGCGAGAAGAGGTAACTGCCCAACTCTATGAGAAAGTCCACGAGCAGGGGGCAGCGGTCATCGTTGGTGCATCAGGGATTGGTAAATCTTCTCTGGTCAGAGCAGGGCTATTGTCAGCGCTGAAGCGGGCACAGCGGTTACCAGGGAGCGATCGCTGGCGAGTCAAGATCATGACTCCCTCAGATCATCCCATCCGCAACCTGGCCGCCGCCTTTATTGACCCAAAACTCAACGACCTGGCGCGGGCGGAACAACTGCAGCGGGCCGAGCAGTTTTTGCGAGAGCCGGGAGGACTGGCGCGTCTGGTGCGAGCCACCCTCGCCGATGAACCCGGTTCCCCTTCAAGCCTGACTGGTCGTGCTCGTACCCGGCTGCTGCTGGTGATTGATCAGATTGAAGAAGCATTTACGCTGTGCTGGGATGCAGCCGAGCGGCAGCAGTTTTTTGATCGGTTGAGTGAGGCGATCCAGGATGCGGGCGACTGTTTCAGTCCGGTGCTGGTGATTCGATCTGACTTCTTTCACCAGTGTTTTGGCCACCGGGGACTGGCTCAGGCGCTATCCAAAAACATTATTCTTCTGAAGCCCCTCAGTTACGAGCAGATCAAAAACTCCATCGTGCAGCCCACGCGCAAGGTTGGCCTGCTGTGCGAACCCAACCTGATCTACACCATGCTGCTGGATGTGATTGGCGCACCCGGAGAACTGCCCTTGCTGCAATATACCCTGCTAGAACTGTGGCAGCGGCGGCGGCTAGATCCGAATGGAGGGGCTTCGCGACTGACGCTGGACGCCTACTCTGAACTGGGAGGGGTACGCGGCACCCTGCAAAAACGGGCCACTGAGGTCTTCAATAGCCTGACTCCTGAAGAGCAGGGGGTGGCAAAGCGGATTTTTCTGGCGCTGACCCACCTGGGTGAAGGCACCGAGACTCGCCGCCGGATTACGAAAGCAGAGCTGGTCACACCGTCCTACTCACTGGAGGTGATTGAGCGGGTGCTGGAAAAACTGGTGGCAGCACGCATGGTCGTCATCAGCCGTGACGCTGGACGACCAATGGTGACGGGCGATGATAAGCGACCCCTGGTTCTGGGGGGGAATCGTCTTTTAGATACGATCGACGTGGCCCATGAAGCGATGATTCGCAACTGGCCCCTACTGCGACAGTGGCTGGAGGAAAGCCGGGAAATGCTGCGGCAGCAGCGACGGATTGAGCAGGCGGCTCAGGAGTGGGATCGAGTGGGTCAGCCGCTGAAGGGCGAGTATCTGCTGCAAGAGCTGCGCCTGCAGGATGCCCGAGCATTTCTCAATGCGCATCCCCATGAACTGTCGGCGCTGGCACAGCAGTATGTGGCTGTCAGCCATTCTGCGATTCAGCGCCACCAGCGGCAAATGCGGCAGCGACGGGTGGCTGTTCCCTCTGCGCTGCTGGTCACGCTGGCGCTGACCCTGACGCAGTACCGCAATGCGGCAACCACAGAAGCCAAAAAAGAGTTTGAGGTGCAGCAAGCCACCTCACGGGAGCGGGCGGCGATCGCCCAGAGCATTCTCCAAAATGCCAGCAAAGACCCCACCACCGCTCTCCTGATCAGCCGATTGGCAGCGGAACAGGGGGGCCTGACCTATGAGGCTCAGGCCAGCCTGCGTCTGGCGCTGCGCGATTTGCGGCTGCAGCAACAGTTTGGGGGGCACCTGGGGGCGGTGCGGCAGCTCGTCTCCAGTCCCGATGGTCGAACACTGGCAACCGCAGGCGTCGATGGCACGATCCGGCTGTGGTCGATGGATCCCCGGAGAATCGAAATTGGGGCATCTCCGCAGCCCCTGCGAGTTCTGCATTGGGAGGACAGTGCGGCGGGTGGGGCAATCGCCATCACAAGTCTGGCCTTCAGTCCCGATGGGCAGCGACTGGCTGTCCTGGGAGAGGGGGCAACGATTGTCAAAGTGTGGACTTTAGGGCACGGTGCAGCCGCTCAGTCGATGCCACTGCCGGAGCCAGGTAAAGCAGTCATGTTCAGCCCCGATGGGCAATGGTTGGCAGTGCAGGGAAATCGCACCGTGACCCTGGGACAGACGCAAACCACTCAGGCTCAGGTCAGCCTGCCGTTACCCTATACGGTTCACAGCGTTCAGTTCAGTCCAAATGGGCGATCGCTGCTGGTGGCGGGAGCCGACCGGGTGGTGCGGGTCATGCCGCTGGTATTCCAGGGAGGCATTCTAAAATTGGAACCCGGCATGGCGCTGACCCACGACGCCCTGGTTCAGAAGGCTGTTTTGAGTCCCAGTGGTCGGTGGGTAGTGACCGCCAGCGAAGACGGCAAAATTCGCCTCTGGGATGCGCTTTCCGGTGCGCTCAGCCAAACCTACGGACTCCCGGCTGGAGAGCGTGCTTCGACGCTGGCCGATATGAACGATGAACGGCAGTATCGCGCCGTTGCATCTGCCAATGTGATCGACCAACTGGTGTTCAATCCCAACGAGACGCTGCTGGCAGTGGGCAACCCGTCTCGACTGTGGCTGTGGAATTTAGGCACCCATCAACTTCAGAGCAGTATTGCTCTGGGAGCAAGTGCGGGTAGGGCTGGGGCGATCGCGTTTAACCCGGAAGGCGATCTGCTGCTGGCAACGCCCCCCGCTGCTGACCAGACGGCACTGGTCAGTCTGTGGAATGCCTACACAGGACAACTGGTGGATCGACTCGGTGTGGGATTGGAAGCTGCAACCGTGGCTCAATTTAGTGTGAAAGGAGATGAAATTCTGACCGCCAGCGAGGATGGCGTTGCCCGACTGTGGAGTGTACAACCGGGGGGTGAACTCCCATCTCTCAACCTGCCTGATTCCAGCATTCAGTGGGCAAGCTTTCTGGGGGCATCTTCCCCATCCACGACAATGGCTGCGACAGACAGCACTGCTGCTGCAACAGGGAATTCCTACACGGCGATGCTGACTTCAGCCAGGGAACTGAACACAACGGCAAATCGGTCTTCGCTGGACCTGGTGGCACTGGGACAGGATGGCAGGCTGCAGTATTGGGAGATTGTCTCCGAGGAGCGATCGCCCCAGTCATTGCCCCTGCAAACCACGCCCGTTCATCTCAGTCAGCTCGATCCTCAAAAGATCTGGCAGTCCTTGCTGCATCGGGTCCATGGAGAGGGGCCACAACCCTCAATGGTGGCAGCCCAGGCAGACGCCGGGACAGGTGCTCCCTCCCTGGCATCAACGAGTGCAACCTGGTTTGCTGGTCTGAAACAGATGTCGGCCCCACTGGTTACCGATGGCTCTACGCTAACAGGCTTTGCCATCAGCCGTGCCGGGTATATCGCAACCGCCAGCGACCAGGGCTGGATTGAACTGCGACGGTTGGGTGTCAAGGGAGAAACCCAACTCATCCAGCGCTTTCAAAATCTGCGGGCCGATGGAGCCGCTCAGGGGAATCTGCGGGTGGCCGTGCGGCAACTGGCGTTCAGTGAAGATGGCCGCTGGCTGCTGGGGATTAGCGATGACTTTACGGTGCGCCTCTGGGATGGGCATTCGGGTCAGCTATTAAAGGTGTTTCAGCAGCACACAGCTCCCATCCGGCAGGCTCAGTTCAGCCCCGACGGAACCCAGGTGGTGAGCGGTAGCCTGGATAAAACGGTGATCGTCTGGGATGTCGAAACCTCCCAGCCCCGAACCACCCTTTCCCACCCTGAACGCATCAGCAGCGTCAGCTATAGCCCCAACGGAGCGCAGGTGGCGATCGCCGGATGGGATGGATCAATTCGCCTTGCCAATGCCGCAACTGGAGAACTGGAGCTGTCTCTGAAAGGCCACCGGGGAACTGTTCTGGATATACAGTTCAGCCCCGATGGGCGATCGCTGTTGACCGCCAGCGTAGACGGCAGTGCGCGCCTGTGGGATCTGGAAACCGGGGAGGAGCAAGCCCAACTGCGACCTAACCTGCAAACGCCAGAGGTGATTCGTCGCGCTTTCTTCAGCCCCGATGGCCAGTACGTTGCCACCCTCACCCAGGAGGGCAAACTGGATCTGTGGGCTGCCAACTGGCAAACGCTGCTGCGACTGGCGCGCGATCGCAGTCTGCGACAGTTGACCCCGGAGGAGTGCAGCCAGTACCTGCGGTTGTCGAGCGATGCTTGTCCCCAGTTGGCACTGGATGTTCCCCGGCGGGCCTCGATGAATTAAGTCGGCGGGTACTAAGTGCCTATCCAAAATTTCAATCCACATTTGTTTATGCCCGCATCAGCGCCCGTGCGGTTCGAGCCGCCCTGATTGATCAGATGAGCTACAACGCGGCTGAATTGCCGAATCGCCAAACGATTGGCA
>JBIKWV010000109.1:0-9127 GCA_044356135.1 Elainellaceae cyanobacterium | reverse complement strand
CCTTTGGTGTAGTGTGGGGGTGTGGGGGGCGGTGCCCCCACGCAGGGGTTTCACCCCTGCACCCCGCACCTCACCCGAGTGAGAACCGCTATAGGCAAGAAGGAACAAATCAGGGGATGGAAAAAGGATAAGAGTAGTGAATTGGGCGATTGGGAATTGAGATTGGCAAAATTGATGTCGATTTTTGCGGCTGAATCCGGTGGTTGAGGCAACGAAGAGCGTAATCGAGCAGGCGAAAGCGAGGGTTGTGTGGTCAAGCAACCCCAAAATGCAGCCAATTTTCCGCGTCCGCCTGTTTGAGGTCAACCGGGACGAGGAAGTTGCTGAAGCCTGTGATAGGCATGATGGAAAAGGGACTGCCCAGTCCAGGTGGAACTCAACGCAATCACGACCCGGCGGACAGTGATCCGAATCTGAGCGGCGACTTTGAGCAACTTCAGGCGAATTGTGCCGCATTGAGCCTGAGCTAGTTCTGTCTGTGCCAAGCAGTGTTGCCGCAAGCTCTGGATTAGGACATAGGCAAAAGATGAGAACCACAAGCGCAGTTGATTGCTCTCAAACTCGTGGGTGGAAGTGCGGTCACTGAACAAGTCCAGTTGATGTTCCTTGAGGCGATTCTCCATCTCGCCCCGGGGACAGTAAAAGTCTGTGTGGAGTTGAGCTGGCGCAATCGCCTGGGTGGAGAAGGATGTGACCACAAAATGCCGACGTGCGCCATTGGCATCATAGGTCAGCTTACACACCAGGCGGCGGGGTACGCTCCAGGAGTCCTTCGTCTGATAGCTTAGCGACTGATACCAGACCACCGGGGGCACGAGGGCATCCAGATGTTGCTGCCATTGGGTATCTGTAAACAAAGGCTCCAGCGTCTGTGCAATCTGCTGTCTTTGTTGCTCGTAGGCGGCTTTGGCTCGTTGTTCCAACCCCCAGGTCAACTTTTGCAGCACAGCATTACTGGCATGTGCCAGGACATACTTCACCCCCACTTGCGCCTCACACCAACTCATCAGGTCGTCTCGACTGTAGGCACTGTCGCCCCGCACCACAATCTCAACGGTTTTCCAGCGTTGACGAATCTGTTCAATCACCCGTTGCAGTTCGGGTAAAGCTTCAGCGGCAGGGTCTACATTCGATGGGCGCAGTTTCGCCGCCAACAGATGCCGTCCACAAAAGATAAAGACTGGCGCATAGCAGTGATGCCCATATTAGCCGTTGAAAAATCCGCCCACTTGTTCCCCATGCACTGCATCATCGGTGACATCTATGTCCAAAATCATCCGCTTCGGTTCCTTCCCCATCTGCTCCAGCGACACTTCCACCAACACCTGCGCCATCCGCTCAGGGTCAACGTTGAACTTGACATAGCGTTCCCCGCTCATGTCTCGCTCAATGTGCATCGCTTGTTCCAATCGATTCAGCGGACTTTTATCTGCCAAAGCTTGGGCGGACTGCGCCTCGTTGCTCAACTTGCCCAGCGCTATCCCAAACATCGGGTCGTGCTGCAACACATCATGGTCATTCAGGTCTTCGTAGCCCTGCACGATGCCATATAGCCGTTGTGCCACTAAATCCTCGACCTCATGCTGTACCCGGTGGGCCGCCCGGTAGTCTGAAAAACACCCTGCCACTCGTTCGCTCAGCCGTGTCCGCTGGTCTACTGCTGCAATGAATACCAATCCCCCATCACTGGTGATGCTGCCACCACTAAAATCAGTGACGACTTGCCGTCGTCCCAGGTTGTCAAATTGGTAAGTTCTTGCGGTACACTCTGTATTCATCGGGGTTCTTCTGTAGAACTGCTGGAAGCTTTGTGGTTATTGCATTCTCGCAGTTTTTGAACCCCGTCTCTTCATTCTTTGTGAGAAATCCGGGATTACTTATGGCGATGTACGGGCAGGGGAAAACTAGAGGAAAAGTTGCGATATTAAGCGTTGAAGCATTAACCAATCAAGCCTGTGCAGCCATCACGTTTGGTCAAGATGTGCATCAAAGTTATGTATTCCATTATTTAGTTTTTCAGTACGAAGCCATTAGAAATCTAAGTAATACAGGCAATCAAGAGAATCTTAACGGTTTAATCATTAAGTCAATACAAATCCCACTTTCTTCCACACTGGAAGAACAACGATCGATCGCCACCCTCCTCTCCGACATGGACACCGAAATCGCCGCCCTTGAATCCCGCCGCACCAAAACCCAGGCACTCAAACAAGGCATGATGCAAGAACTTCTTACCGGGAGGACACGGTTGGTATGAGTAGCCTATCGGCCCCCACCTGCTGGATTATTGCTGGCCCCAACGGTGCAGGCAAAACCACCTTCGCCCTGTCCTATTTGCCCACCGCTGCCAACTGCCGCAACTTCGTCAACGCTGACTTGATTGCGGCTGGCCTGTCGCCCCTGTCCCCAGAAACAGGGCTACTGGCTGCCAGTCGAATCTTTCTTCGAGAAATCGAAAACCGCATCCAGGCCCGACAGGACTTCGCCTTTGAAACCACCCTCGCAGGTCGCAATTATCTCAGGCTCATCCAGCGGTTACGATCAGAAGGGTGGCGAGTAGAACTCATCTACCTGGCTCTGCCTAGCGTAGAAATGTCCAGACTGCGGGTTGCCGAGCGGGTCGCCCACGGTGGCCATAACATTCCCATAGAAGACATCGAACGCCGCTTTCCCCGAAGTCTGCGGAACCTGCTCAATGAGTTCAGTTACGCCGTTGATCGTGCCCAATGCTTCATGAATAACAGCGAGATACCCCAGTTAGTCTTTGAGCAGCAAGGCCAAATCCGTGAAATCTTGAATCCTGCACTATTTGAGCAACTGAGCCAGGAGGCAGAACGATGAGTAAAATTTCTCCCGAAGCCCAAAAAACCCTCGCGGCTTTAAGAAAAGCTGTGGCCGATACGCTGGAACGCAAACGCCGCCTGGGTCACTATGCCGTACTCTGGCGCGACGGCCGCCCGATGCTAATTGGCGAAGATGCTCCCGGTGACTATACTCAAGAACGTCGAGACTGGGCTGATCAAACTTCACTGGACGATGTTCTCGCCGCCATGAGACAGCACCAGGATGACGATACCGCTAACTATGATGAAGTGATTGAGTAGGGCATTTGGGTGTTTTTCCACCCATACAGCAATGCTATCCCCAATACGGCATCATGCAAGAACATCTCAGCAGGAGAACGCGACTCGTATGACAGACTCAACCCTGGCCCAAAAAGCACTGCTAGAGAAATTCGTTGTCGATAACCACGATCTCGAAACCCTCACCAGCCTCCTCAACCAGTTCAACATTTTTGAAGCGGTGGGCATGGTGCGGCAAGAAATCCGCCATTCCAACTTTCTCGCCTTCCTGCTCAATCCCACAGCCTCTCACCACCTGGGCGATCTCTTCCTCAAAACCTTCCTGAAGCGTCTGCTCATTGGCACAGATAAGGCGACGGTCAGTGCTATCGAAGTCGATGTTGCCAACCTGACTGATACAGAAGTCCGCCGCGAGTGGAAGAATATCGACCTCCTGCTGGTTTCCCCCAACAGCAGAATTGTGTGCGCTATTGAGAACAAAGTCGATTCTGGTGAACACTCCAAGCAGCTCCAGCGCTATCGTCACATCGTTCAGCAGGAGTTTTCTAACTATCACCAAATTTTCGTCTTCCTCACGCCCCAGGGCATCATGCCTCAGGGCGAAGCAGACCAGCAGCACTGGTTGGTCTACAGCTACCGCAAGATCGCAGAGGTAATTAATGACGTGTGCGATCGCTACCGCTCTACCCTCCAGCCCGAAGTCTGCACTCTCATGCTGCACTACAGCACCCTCATCAACCGACACCTGATGCAAGACTCCGAAATCGCCAAGCTCTGCCGCCAGATCTACGCGCAGCATAAAGAAGCCCTCGACCTGATTTACGAACATCGCCCAGATCCGGAGGCTGAAGTTTTTGACGTTCTGAAAACCGTCGTCAAAGACACCCCTGCCAACACGGTCGTTCTCAACCATGCCTGGTTTGGTCGAAGAACGATAGGCTTTGCGATACCCGCCTGGGATGCCCTGCCTTTCCAAAAAACGTGCCAGGGGTGGACTCCAACCAGGCGCATTTTGCTGTTTGAGTTCAAGCTTGACCAGCAGAGCATCTGGCTTGAACTCAACTTAGGGCCTGGTCAGTTGAGCGATCGTATGGCGGTTTTTGAGGCACTCAATAATCAGGACATCATCGGCTTCACTGGCTCCAAACCTCAAGAAGAGAGCGGATGGGTCACCCTGGTCACAAGGACAATTTCTGGAAACGTGAGTCCTGAAGCTTCCATTAGCGAGATAGCCGAAGAAGTTCGTAGTTTCTGGCAGCAATTCTTGAAAGATGAGCTGCCTCGGATTAATGAAGCGATCGTTCGAGCATTTGGGACAGATGGGTGAGTGAGCGATCGCCACAGTCCTCTCTGACATGGATGCAGAAAACGCTGCCCTCGAAGCCCGCTGTACCAAAACCCAGGCGCTAAAACAAGGTATGATGAAGGAACTCCTTACTGGGAGGATACGTCTGGTGTGACTCTCATGTTGTTGACTTGACTACCGAATATGGAAGTAGAATTGCCAACATATAGGAACAGTTCGCTTCTACTGTTCGATTACCCTAATTGAAACAAGTATATTAACAAATAATGTCAATGCAGCGAAAACTTAAGATTTTAGTTGATGAAAAAAGCTGGATTAATAGAGCACAAAAAGTTCCAGAAACAATTTCCCAATTAAATGACAAGACTTGGAACGTGAATGTTCTTCACGCACTAATCTTTACCGCCATATGTACTCGCCCTCCAGTTTCAAATGGCTTAAGTCTAAGTGATTACTGGGCATGGTTGCGCTATGGAAAGGCAATTTCAACTAGTTCTAAACTAATGTTGTGCAAGGAATGGAATACTGTTGATCCGCACCAGAAGACGGTACTCAGTGATGAGTTGGGAATTGGCTTTACCACCCTTCTTCTTGCGGAGAAGCTAGGTTGCCTTTGTTTCGCAGATACGTTGTATGTTGTGAAAAAGCTTTTTCCAAGTAATTTTGCTTTTATATCAACAGCTAAAAATGGGCAAAAGAAAACGCCAGACTATATTGGATTTGATGAATCTGAAGATTTTTATGTATTAGAATGTAAAGGCACTCAAGCTTCACTAAAAGCACTTCAAAAAGCTATTGAAAAAGGTAAAGAGCAGAAGAAAAATTTGTCTTCGACTCCTGGTACGAAGATTAAATACCAACTGGTCGCAGGCTTATTTATTCCCCAATGGAGTCCACGCAGTCGAAATCCATACGTTGTTATTGCAGATCCATCTTGGGAAGAAATAGAGTATTTCTTTGAACAAACTCCGTTAAATGATATCAAATCCGCTATTATTCAAGTAAATCTAGCTAAACATTTCTCAATTGCTGGTCTAGGTCGTACTGCACAATTCTTTGCTGAAACACCAGTAGAACAACTTATTGCTCTTCCTGAAGCAGTAGCTCAAGAGATTCGTACTTGGTTAGATACTTCTGAAGGCAGCGTAAGGGTACTCTTCGACTCTGAGGACATACCGACGCAGCTCACACCTGAACCAGGAAGGAAGCGTTTTCAGGTAGAGATTTCTAAGCCCTTATTGGTCGCACTGCTAAGAGGAGATATTCGTAGTGTGTTGATGGACTTGGTGAATTCCTTGCAGAGCAGGCAGGAAGATTTGAGAGATTCCTTGCAGAGTGAACAAGGTAGATGGAGGTTCTCTGGGGATGAAGCTGACGTTACCAGTGCTGCCATCAGCACGCCATTGGGTTTTAGATTTACGCTCGAAGTTGGTTAGACGAGTGATAAGGTTCCTAATCACCAACGATATTGTGTAATGGATAAACTAGACCACTACCGCACCTGCGTCCAAACTCTTTTGGAGCAGCACAGCACAACCAAAACTCAGGGTAAAGATGTCGAAGATATTCTCCTCTTCGATACTGTTTGTGACCACTATCGGTTGATGCGTGTAGGCTGGAAAGGTTTAACCCGCGTCTACCACACCGTCCTCCACTTCGACATCAAAGACGGGAAAATATGGCTTCAGCAAAACACCACCGATATCGACGTGGGGCAAGACTCGTTGAGATGGGTATTCCCAAAGAGGATATTGTTCTGGGGCTGCATCCTGCCTACAAACGACCCTACACGGGTTACGGTGTCGCCTAACCAAGGGAGTTCGCCTTAAAATTGAAAAACGGGCTAAGTCATTGGGTTGGAGGAGTCGCAAGATGAGTGAAACAGAAATTTTGGAAACCCTGCAAGGTTTATCAATCGAACAGCGCATCAATTTGATTGAGGAAATCCTACGAACGCTTAAGCGCGACGTACAACAAAACGGTCTGCCCCAGACAGCATCAACGGCTCACCTGAAGCGCCCTACGTTCGGCTTCATGCAGCACACAGGGAAAATTCTGGGCGATATCGTGGAGCCTGTTTTACCTGAGACCTCGTGGGACGTTCTGCAATGAAACTCCTGCTCGACACCCACATCTGGCTCTGGTACGCACTTGGGGATTCGCAGCTCTCAGAAAATCTGCGCTCATTGATTGCCTCTGAAGAGACTGAGCTTTGGCTCAGCCCGATCAGCATTTGGGAGGTTCTGCTTCTTTCCGAGAAGGGGCGTATTTCTCTGCAAACGGACACAGCAGAATGGATCAATCAATCCCTGGAAGCATTAGCGATTCAAGAGGCTCCACTCAACCGTCAAATCGCCATTCTGAGTCGTAAGATTGAACTATCTCACCAAGACCCCGCCGACCGATTTATTGCAGCTACAGCCGTTCACTATCAACTTCATCTCGCGACAGTTGATACTCGTTTGACAGAAGCAACAGAATTGCTAACAGTGAGCTAAATAAGGATTGTTGTACGCTTCTCAGCAAATTCATCGAAAGCCCCTGATTGACTTGCTATAACTGGATGGAATTACTACTTAAAGACGGCACCTTTTGCCGAAATTCCACCCAGGAGCAGTCACCGTGAGCAATGTCGGCCAGCGGGAACGAGAAACACAGGATCGTGTCGTCCGTCTGTTTCAGCACCACTTAGGCTATACCTACCTGGGCAACTGGGAGACCCGTGACAACAATCGCAATATCGAAACTGGCCTGCTGACTCAGTGGCTCCAGCGGCGGGGGGTGAGCGATACGCTCATCAACAAAACGCTGCGTCAGCTCGACCAGGCAGCAGCGCTGGGCGAGGGGCAGAACCTCTACGACGCCAACAAAGAGGTCTATCGGCTGCTGCGCTATGGAGTGAAGGACAAGGAAGGCGCTGGGCAGCAGAAGCAAACCGTCTGGCTGATCGACTGGGAAAACCCGGAGCAGAATGAGTTTGCGATCGCCGAAGAGGTCACCGTCAAGGGCGAAAACAAGAAGCGCCCCGATATCGTCCTCTACGTCAACGGCATTGCCCTGGGCATCCTCGACTCAAACGCTCCAGCGTCTCCATTGGAGAAGGTATCCGTCAAAACCTGGACAACCAGAAGAAGGCTTTCATCCGTTCCTTCTTCACCACCATGCAGTTGGTGATGGCTGGCAACGACACCCAGGGTCTGCGCTATGGCACCATCGAAACCCCTGAAAAGTATTACCTGACCTGGAAGGAAGCCGCCGATAACCCCTTCGATAATCCGCTGGACTGGCATCTCAGCCTGCTGTGCAACAAAACTTTTAACCTCCCAAACCAAGATCGACCAATGGTTTGAAGCCAAAACCCGTGGACTGACTGAGATCGCCAAAACCCAGCTCAAACAGAAGTGGGGCACGATGCAGAAGGTACTCTCCAGCCAGTCCCGCCTGGAACAGATCGCCAACGATATCCTGCTCGACATGGAGACTAAGGCCCGTCTGATGGATGGGCGTGGCAACGCCATGCTGGTCTGCTCCAGCATTTACCAGGCGTGCAAGATCTACGAAATTTTCAGCAGAACTGAGTTGGCAGGCCGATGTGCCATCATCACCAGCTACAAACCCGCACCTTCCGACATCAAAGGCGAAGAGAGCGGTGAAGGCTTGACCGAGAAGCTGCACCAGCACGAGATTTACCGCAAGATGCTGGCTGCTTACTTCGATGAACCTGAAGAAAAGGCTGTGCATCGGGTCGAAGAATTCGAGAAGAAAGTCAAAGAGCGCTTCATTAAGGAACCCGGTCAGATGCGCCTGCTGATCGTCGTCGATAAGTTGCTAACGGGCTTTGATGCTCCCTCCGCCACCTACCTCTACATTGATAAGCAAATGCGCGACCACGGCCTCTTCCAGGCGATCTGCCGGGTGAATCGTCTGGATGGTGAGGACAAGGAGTATGGCTACATCGTGGACTACAAAGACCTGTTCAAACGGTTAGAGGGAGCGATTACCGAATACACCAGTGGCGCACTGGATGGCTATGACAAGGAAGACGTTGCGGGACTGCTGACAGACAGATTGGAGCAAGCGCGCGATCGCCTCGAAGAGACGCGGGAAACCGTCAAAGCTCTATGCGAACCCGTCATGGCTCCCCGCGACACAAAAGAATATATGAGCAGATGTCAGAACTGCTGGATGCCCTGATCCAGGAGCGCCGGAAGCAGGCGATCAGCTACCAGGAGTACCTGGAGCGGATCAAGCAGTTGGCGCACCAGGTAAAGCAGCCCACAGGTACAACAGATTCTGCCTATCCTCCCTCCCTGGATACTCCTGCCAAGCGATCGCTCTACGATAACTTAGGGAAAGATGAAGCTCTGGCGCTCCGTATCGACACTGCGGTACGCTACACCAAGAAAGAAGGCTGGGGGGTAACCGCATCAAAGAGCGGGAGGTCGCCAATGTCATCCGAGAAAAAGCCGGAAGCTACAACGTAAACGTAGACAACATCCTGGAGCTGGCAAAGAAACCCGTTGAGTGCCTCGAATACGTGCTCGTCCATGAGCTAGTGCATCTTCTGGAACGGCATCATGGCGATCGCTTCAAAGCCTTTATGGATCAGTACCTCCCTCAATGGCAGCAATGCCGGGACATGCTCAAGCGTGAACCCCTTGCTAGTGAAACCTGGGTTTATTAAAGCGAGAGGCTCAGTCAGCGAGGAAATCGGTGCTGTTCTAGAAGTGTGGTTGAT
>JBIKWV010000108.1:0-9128 GCA_044356135.1 Elainellaceae cyanobacterium | reverse complement strand
CGGCTCTCAACAAAAACTCTGTACCAGACGCGCTTGCAAAGCGCTGTAGTTGCATGTTTTACCTGAAAATTCGCTAAGCTTTTAAGGTACTTCGACTCCTTTGGCAGCCTGTAATGCGCTCACTTCAGCGAGTGATCTCCACAGAAGACTGGCACTCCCAAACATTCTGGATTGTCATTTTATTGTTTGGTATTGTCCTGCTTCTGGAGCTGATGACTCCACCTGATTATGTATTTGGTTATCTTTATATTGGCCCGATCCTGTTATCAAGCGCTCATCTTAGTCGCCAGACAACCTTTCAGGCAACGCTGATTTCCTGCATTCTCACACTGATCAACATCTGGCTCCCTGGCGAGCGAATTGTCACCGCACCTACGATCGCCAGTCGCCTCATTGCAACATTGGCACTGGTGGTCACAGGAGTGTTGATTGATCGCAATCATCTGTATCAACAGACTGTTCTACAACAGCAAGCAAAACTCAGAGCACAGGAGAAATTAGCCAACGTTCGAGAAGATTTTACTTCTGCACTCACCCATGACTTAAAGACACCGCTACTGGGGGCGATCGAAACGATTAAGGCGTTTCAGGGCGGGAGCTTTGGCGTAGTTCAACCGGGTCAGATGAAGATTCTGGAGACCATCGCTCGCAGCCACAAAATGACGCTGCAATTAGTTGAAACATTGCTGGACGTTTATCGCAATGATAACGAGGGAATTCAGTTAGAACTGGCTCCGGTTGATCTGGTGGCATTGACGGAGGAAGTCGCAACCCGCCTGATGGATCTCGCAGCGAGTCGCCGGATTCATCTGTCGCTTCACTACGGGGAGTCAGATTTCCGTAAGTTTCTCTGGGTCAATGGGGATGCATTGCAACTCCAACGAGTCATCGCCAACCTGCTCACCAATGCCGTCAACCATTCTCCACGGGGCGGAAAAGTGGAGGTCGCACTGGAGCCAAATTCCTCCTATCAGACAGTCAGAGTCATGGATAGTGGGGCGGGGATCAGGACAGAAGAACTGCCCCGACTGTTTGAGCGGTTTTATCAGGGGCAGGGCGATCGGCAGGCCAGAGGGTCTGGACTGGGGCTTTATCTATCAAGACAAATTGTTGAGGCGCACAGCGGTACAATCTGGGCAGAGAACCGTTATCCAACAGGGGCTATCTTTGCCTTCCGACTGCCAGCGTTTCCTTACCATCCCCCTGCATCTGCGTAAAATGACCGCTTCCCCCCTGAAAATTCTTCTGGTTGAGGATGACGAACTATTCCGGCTTGGTTTGCGTGTTCGATTAGAGCAGGAGCCAGGGCTGCAAATTGTTGCGGAAGCCGAGGATGGGGAAACGGCGATCGAGGCCGTCAAACGGGAACTGCTGGACATCGTGGTGCTGGACATCGGGTTACCGGGGCTGGGTGGCATTGAGACCTGTCGGCAAATTCGAGCGATCGCGCCGACGCTACCCGTGCTGGTGCTTACTTCTCATACCCAAAAATCACTGATTAGTCGGATGATTGAGGTGGGCGCACGGGGCTACTGCCTTAAAGGTGCTGCTTCTAAAACGCTCCTTCTCGCCATCCAATCAGTTGCGGCAGGTGCTTCCTGGTGGGATGCCAACGCCACCAGCGAAATTCACGCTGCCTTTGAGGGCAGTTCCAAAGAATCTTCTGACAATGCTCCTAATCGTACAGCTTCTATTCTGACGCGGCGGGAACAGGAGATCCTGGCACTGATCGCCCAGGGAAAGTCAAACCAGGAGATCGCCCATCTACTTTATATTGCGCATGGAACCGTGCGGGTTCACGTCCACGCAATCCTGCAAAAACTCGAGGTGCGCGATCGCACACAAGCTGCTGTGATTGCTATCCAGCGCAAATTAGTGTCTGAGGATTTGCTGTCGGAATCTTGAAAATTTCAGACGACCAGCCCTGATCGCAGGCGTCAGAGCAAATTGACGACAGCTCACGGATCTATTGCACTTCCCGTTTGTGTGCTGATATAAAACCAAAGTTTTTGTTGAGAGCCGCGCGGAGCGCGGCTCTCAACAAAAACTTTGTACCAGACGCGCTTGCAAAGCTCTGTAGGCAGGATTAGGATTGAAACCCCAAAAGCTTGCGTTTCTTCTGGATAAACCGGGCGGTCGTCCCCCCCAAAGTCAGGGGGCGATCGCCGTCACCGTTCGTAGCCCTCTGGAACGGAAATCGCATGAGATGTAGGGAGGGAAGCGGTTCGGCGGATGCCTGATAAACTTTCACAGCGCTTCAGGAACCCAACGGCAAGACGGAGGCGTGGCACATTGTCTGGGCGGCTGAAGGAGCGACAGAGCTGGCGGGATTAAAAGACAGCTTTGACCGACAGACGCTGTTTGATGCGTTTGTGGCGCAGGACTACGATTCAGTTCTGGTGCGTCACCCGATTCACTCCGGTGATACGGTCTATGTCCCCGGCGGCATTATCCATTCGTTTGGCCCCGATGCGCTGCTGGTGTTTGAGGTGCAGCAGACCTCTGACCTGGGCAGTATGGTGATGCCCGTGGATCTGTATGGCCGTCCTCATTCTGAGGAGCAGTGGCACGCCAATATTCAACAAACGCTGGATGAACTGAAGAACGACTATCACCCCCGCCCCAATCCGGGTCTGATCCTGTGCTCCGGTCGCAATCACCGTAGCTTTGGCTGTGCAGGTCCCTACTTTGCGCTGGAGTGCTGGTCGCTGGTGGAACCCTATACGGAACCCGCCCACCCCTGCCGCTGTACGACGTTGACCAATGTGGGCGATCGCGTTCACATCGAGTACGCGGGCGGCACAGAACTTTTGGAGCGAGGGGAGTCCTGCATTCTGCCTGCAGCGATCGGTGAGGTGAATCTCATTCCAACGCGGGAGGCGAATCTGGTGGTGTGTTACGTGCCTGACTTGCAGCAGGATGTGGTGGAACCGCTGCGATCGGCGGGGTATACAGATGAGCAGATTCGGACTCTGGGTGAAGTTACATGAGGTGCCACAGTAGGGGTTTACACTCTGTAGACGGGTGATTGTTCAGCCAGTCCTAACTCTAATTGGCCACAAGCAGTGATATGAATAGCTTCAGCCCACCGTAAGTAGTCGTCTAAGACTCCAAGTTCTGTTGCGACAGCCTTAAGGGAGAGCCGTCTTAGTACATCGATCGTAATTGGTCTTTTTTCATCCCAGAAAATCATAGAATCAAGAAATTCCTGTGCTGGGCTTGATTTAAGTAATCCGAGGACAAACATGGCTTCCTTCTGAGTCTCGAACGACAAGAAATTAACTGTGTCATCAAACATGACTGGTTTGCCATCCAAAGGCTCAATCAGGGAGAACTCCAGTCGTTTATAAAGTCCTGAAATCGCTATCTTCCAGAACTTGAAGGAGTAGGAGCCAATTCCAAAAATAGAATACGGAGGTCTGTTTGTGTAAATTGAGCTTTTTCTATTGCTTAGTTGCGCATCGTGTTCCAGTAGATACTGCCAGATAGAAGGAGCTTTATGCCGAATTGAGCTTGTGTCCTCACCCACAGACTTCTGTGTAATTAGAACCAGCTTTCGGTAACAATTGGTTCTACCATTGGCAATGTCTGAACTTTTGAGAAGAGGGTATAAATAAGCATTTTCTAGATAGCATTTTTCACCCATTCCGTTCAGGAACAATGCATCCTGAACTTGCTCTACCTCCATGACTTTGGCGCAGTCGTGCTTAACCCCAGAACGCCAAACGTACTTCAAATCTTGCCCTGCAAGATGCTTCCACTTCTCATACTTGAGAGCATCTCGGAGAATTAGCCCATCTCTTTTACCAATGGAATATGAGATTTTTTTGGACTCTAAGCTATTATAAACTTTACAATCGCAGTTGTCACTAGATTCACAATTTGAATGCGTAGACAAAACAAAAAGACAAGCTTCTACAGAGACTCCAAAATAAGCTTTTGCATCAATCAAGTAGATAGACATATAAAAGATTTTATCTGGCTTCCGCTTTACCTGACGCATAATCTTGCGAGCAACGGAATATTTACATAAAACAGCGATTGAGCCTTCTCTTTTGGAAAGCCATTTAACATATTGCAACAGCATCCATTCGGAAATGTCAAAATTTCCTGACCCAGTAATCGCCTCAATGCCTCGGCGGTTTTGAAAGTTCGATTTGACAGGGGTATTCTGGCTATTCAGAATACTTAGTTCGCTACTTGTGACCCAGGGAGGGTTTCCAATCAATAAAATATAACCTGGAGTCTGAGAAATAAAATCTTCCCAATTAACATCAAAAAAATTGGCTTGATGTATTTCTATATTTTCTGAATTGAAATGTTTGGACACAGTTGCTTTTGCTTCTCGAATGTAAGATTCATTGATGTCAAAACCAACGATTCTCGAATGTCTAAATTCTTCAAGGGCAGCTCGAAGAAAAGCCCCTTTTCCGCAAGTCGGTTCTATGACAACATCTGGTGATATACGGTGATTGTTTTTTAGAGTTTTAACAACTTCTCTTGCAAGATGGTCAGGGGTCTGAAAATCACCAAACTGCCACTTTTCCAGCGATTTCATAGACGGCACCTATCGAATTCTAACAATCCCTGTTGTACTACCAGCTTGCTGAATTACCCGACTGTATTGCAACCTCCACTGAAGAGCATTCGATATTGTCAAATAGCCCTGATTAGGAGGAATTTCCAAAATTCTATCAGCCAGTTGGCTTGCTCCTATGTCATCGACTGGAAGGTTTCGATCAATTATGAAAGCAACAATATCATCTTTGTTCCCATCTCGACTCAAAATGTCCAGAATGCCTCTGCTTGTCTGAAATTCGCCTGTTCTACTCCGATCCACAAAGATCGTATGCTGCATGTTCAATCTTCCCGTTCTATTAACAGGATCATCATCTTTGTCATAGACAAAAATAAGAAGATGATACCCTAAACCGAATATTTTTTGAGCTGCTGACTAAAACGCACAGGAGGACTGTGGTTGCTTAATACTCGTTACTTTTACATCAACCTCAAGCTCTGGAAAATCAATTCCTGAAGCTGAATTGCCTAGCTGGTAATGATAGGATTGAGCCAAATAAGCAGTGAACTTGTGTTCAAGGTAAGTTCCAACAGCTTTTCCATCTGTCACACCAGAGAGAGTTGGTTCATCATATACAGACTCTATTGCAGCAAATCTAGCTGCTTCAGTACACAAATCTTCCAGGGTTAAGATTGGCTGCATCTTCTCTCAACTAAGAATGCTAAAATAGTACATTAGTTTGGCTGACCAGGAAAGTAGCTGTTCTCTTCAAACCTTCTACCCAATCAGCTTTAGCTAGGGTTCATTTGCAAGTTCTAGAACCAATGAATGCGTCAATCAGCTCCAAAATTCGTCCAGATTAATCTCACTCACCTCCGATTGCAGTTCCTGAAAGTAGCTACTCTCGGTAATCTGGGCCACCTCCTGCTGGCGCTTTTTCTGGTCAATTTCAATCCGCAGTACCTCTAGCTGGCGTTTCAATTCTGCTTCCTGGTGTTTGCGCTCGGTGATGTCCTGAATAATGCCCTCGTAATAGAGCAGATTGCCATCGCTGTCGTGCACGGCACGAGTATCTTCTTCGACCCAGATCTGGGTGCCATCCTTGCGATAGGAGCGATATTCAAAGCTTTTGATCTGACCTGCGGTGGCAAGAGTTTGACGGAAAATTTCAGCGCACTGGGGATCGACGTAGAGCTGCTCCACAATATCGGTGATGCTGCTGACCATCTCATTGGGGGAGTGATAGCCGTAGATTTTGGCCATTGCCGGGTTGACGCTGAGGAAAGTGCCGTTGGGTAGAGCCTGAAACATGCCCTCCAGGGCGTTCTCGTAGATGCCGCGATAGTTTTCTTCGGCGATCGCCAGTTCCTCTTCTCTGGCTTTGACCGTGATCACCATCTGCTGAAACACCCGAGCCAGAGTACCCAACTCATCGGGACGAGTGGCAATGTCATCCAGGGTGCGGAGGTCAAAGGTATTTTGTTCAACCGCAACGGCGGCATCGGTGAGCTTTTCCACCTGTTTGATGTAGCCTGCCATCTGGTGATTGCTCTCCAGAATCTGGTTTTCCAGGCTGGTGGCGTGCTCAGTGACGGTTTCCAGCAGAATCTCCAGATCGGCTTTTTCCTGATTGGCTACTTGCAGCGATCGCGCCAGTTCCTGGTTCTGAGCCAGCAGTTGTGCTTGCGATCGTTCCTCGTTGGACATAGCAGTGTGGGACATCTCAGGATCTATCTACTCAGAAGTCTACCAGTCGTCTACGTTTCCCCCCCCCGAAATCCACTCCTCCAGCACCTTATCAGATTTTGCTACGTTAAACAGGTGCAGGCCAAAGTCTCTCGACAGGTCTTCGCAAATCTTGATGCCGCGCACGCTGTTTCCCTTCTCATCCAGAGGTGGTGAGAAGGTACCAATGCCGAGTTTGCCGGGAACGGTTGCCGTGATACCCCCTCCAACACCGCTTTTGGCAGGGATACCCACCCGATAGGCCCACTCCCCGGAGTAGTCATACATGCCGCAGGTCAGCATGACGCTAATCACATCCTGTACGTAATGTTCGTCGATCGCCCGAATGCCTGTCACGGGGTTCACTCCCCCATTCGCCAGGGTTGCGCCCATCATTGCCAGATCTTTGGCGTTGACCAGAATTGAACATTGCTGGAAATACAGATCCAGCGTATCTTCAATGCGATCGCTGATCATGCCAAAGTTCTTCATCAGGTAGGCAATCGCCCGGTTACGATCCCCCGTGGCCTTCTCGGACAAAAAGATCGGGACATTGATGTCGTGCTGCCGTCCAGTGTAGCGGCTGAACATGTCCAGTAAACGTTTCAACCGTTCCGTGCTGTTTTTGCCCTGGATTAAATCTGCGGTGGCGATCGCCCCAGCATTCACCATTGGATTGTATGGACGGTTCGTCTTCTCATCCAGGATGATCGCGTTAAATGCTTCTCCCGTGGGTTCTACGCTAACTTTGCTATTGACATACTCCCGCCCATGTTCTTCCAGCGCTAACCCATACACAAATGCTTTTGAGATGGACTGAATCGTGAACAACTGTTCGCAGTCACCCACCTCAAATGTTTGCCCCTCAATCGTCGCAACGCAAATTCCAAACCAATTGGGGTTTGCCAGTTCCAACTCAGGAATGTAGTTGGCTACGGTACCGCTCTGATTGCTCTGGTACTTATTATGCAGATCATGGAGATAAGACCTGAATGGGGAGGCAACAGACTGAATTGCACTTGCAAGCGCCGCTAAATCGTTTTTTTTAGCCATAGGGTTGAATGCAGGTTGGCGGGGGACGTAGAACGGGCAACTTAATTTTCTGCAATATGCTTGGCCACCTTCTTGAACTCGTCACTGACGGGATGGTCGGGATACTTCACGCAGAAAACACCCTCGCTGGCAAGCTGCACCACATCTTCGGATAGTGGGAAGATACCTGCGACGTTCGCGCCGTAGGTTTCTTCAACACGCTGCTTCAGCACATCAAAGTTGAGCTTGCTGTGGGCTTTATTGACGGCCAGCAGCATTTTACGAACGTTGAGTTGACGGGCAACGTCTACGGTCACAGCCGTGCCCTGGTAATCCTGCTTATCGGGGCGCAGAATCAGAATCAGGACATGGGAAATGGCAATCGTCAAAAAGGTCTCTTTGGATAGTCCTGGGTGCGTGTCGATGAACAAGTAGTCCAACTCCATGCTCTTGACCAGACGCCGAAATCCATCATTGAGCAGCCGCACATCGTAGCCATCTTTGAGAATGCGGGCAATATCGTCGGCCTTGACGCTGGAGGGAACCAGAAACAGCTTGCCGTCGTTCAGTGCCAGGTTTTCGCTGACATCATAGACTGCGTCCTCAATCAGGCTTTCTCCCCAGAGGTAGCTGTTCAGCGTTTTGTCCATCTGTTCGGGTTCCAGCCCCAGAATGTTATGGATACCAGGGGACGGGACATCGGTATCCACCACGCCCACCCGGTTTCCCTGCGAAGCCAACGTCGTCGCCAGGTTCGCCGTAAAGTTGGATTTGCCAGTCCCCCCTCGATACGAGTGAACCGAAACGACTTTGGGCATCGATCATCCTTACTTGCAAAATGTTAATAGATCATGCAAGCATAAGAGGGAGAGGGAAAATTGTTGCAATTGATACTTTTTTGTCCTGTCTGCTTCAAAACTGGACTGTTGACTCAATCGTGTCGATTATTCCTGAAAACCTGACTGCGCCAGCTTTTCAGGAATAATTGGCGCTAACTCAATATTCCGTGAAACGCTCTCCTGGAGGGCGTTTCACGGCGTTTCAGGGGAAATAGTCAAAACTCCAGTAAAAACCATAGGGGGTTTCCCTCTGCACCCCGAAATCCGTCCCTGATTCGCCTGGAAAGGGGGTGACAGAGAAGCACCGCTAAAGTATCGCGTCGGTCGCCAGGAATTTCGGGTGGCGAGGGAGCGGGTGAGCTATTACGACCGGGAGGGTCAACTGACGACGGCATCCCTCAAGGACTATACTCGCCGCACCGTCAGCGAGGCGTACGAGTCCCTCGATCGCTTTTTGACCCGCTGGAATGAGAGCGATCGCAAGCAGGCCAACCTGGACGAACTGAGCGAACACGGCGTCTTTGTAGAAGCGCTGGAGGAGATGGTGGGAAAAGACTATGACCTGTTTGACCTGGTATGCCATGTGGCATTCGATCGCCCTCCTCTGACCCGCAGGGAGCGGGCGGAGTGGGTTCGCAAGCGGGATGTGTTCGCCAAGTACGGTGAAACAGCACGTACTATCCTGGATGCCCTGCTGGATAAGTATGCGGATCAAGGAGTGGTGGCGATCGAGGACAGAAAGGTTTTGCAGCTTGACCCCTTCGCCCGCATGGGAACGACCGTCGAGATTTTTCGCAGCTTTGGTGGCAAGCAGCAGTATCAGTCCGCAATTCAGGAATTAGCGCAGCTGCTGTACGAAGACCAGGGCGCATAATAATGGACTGCAACACCCCTATCAAGTTGTGGGGCAGGCATCTTGCCTGCCCAGAACATCGGGCGGGCAAGATGCCCACCCCACTGGGGATGCCAATTCATAAAGATTTGCCCAGAACATCGGGCGGGCAAGATGCCCC
>JBIKWV010000107.1:0-9131 GCA_044356135.1 Elainellaceae cyanobacterium | reverse complement strand
GCGCTCCGCGCGGTTCTCAACACAAAGTTTGTACCAGATGCACTTGCAAAGTGCTGTAAGTAGACGGTCAGAAATAAAAACCGGGGGAGTGCCCCTCCGGGGCGCTCCCCCGGTTTTTATTTCTGATTGATGAAGGCTACTGACTGGTTGGCCTGCACATTCCACACCTGACCCATCCGTTCAGCTCAGCTATGCGCCGTGACCCGTCACATCTTCGATCGCCATTTCCCTACCGGCTTTCCCTTTTACTCCTCTATTTATGTCTGCTGACCCCGCTTGAAGTACTGGCCCACCCCGGTCACAGCGACCACGAGTTCGAGGCTGGGAAGACAGCGGGCACACCAGAAGCCGTCCAGGTAGACCCGGTAACGCGCGATCGCATGGGCATTCGAGTGGAACCCGTGACGCGGCAGCGGCTCTCCCTCGGTATCAAGGCAACTGGCCAGATCGAAGCACTCCCCAATCAACAGGTGCGCGTAACGGCCCCTTTAACGGGAACCGTGGTCAGACTGCTGGTACAACCGGGCGATCGCGTCCGTCAGGGGCAGACGCTGGCGGTACTCACCAGTCCCGATCTGGCGGAACTGCGAACTGAGGCACTGGATCGACGCACCGAAGCGCAGGGAGCCGCTCAGGCGGCCCAGGCAGAACTGCGGTTGGCACAGCGCAACTATGACCGCCAGGTGCAAATTGCCAACGCTGCGGTTCAGAATGCCGAGACGGAATTCAAGCTGGCGCAGGAACGGCACGACCGCAACCGGGAACTACTGGCGCAGGGGGCGATCGCCAGCCGCACCGTGCTGGAATCTGAAGTGCAACTCGCTGACGCCAGGGCACACCTCACCGAAGCCAGAAGCCGAATGGCAGTTTCTGAAGCCGCAGCCCAACTGGAGCGGGCACGCTCAGCGGTGCAGGTGGCCCAGTCCCAACTGCGGCTCAGTGGCGATGCTTACCAGACGCGCCTGCGCCAGTTGAACGTGCGCCCCAATCAGGATGGGCTGGTGACGGTGGTGGCTCCCATTTCAGGGGCGATCGCCGACCTCAGCATTACCCCTGGTGAGTCGGTGAATGAGGCAGGGGTAATGCTGATGAGTATTGTCAATGGCAACGGGGTCTGGGCTATTGCTAACGTTTACGAGAAGGATTTGCCGCGCATTTCACCGGGACAACGGGTGCGGGTGCGCGTCGCAGGTATCCAGAACGCCTTCAATGGCGCAATTTCAAATATTGGAGCAGCAGTCCAGGCAGAAACGCGGGTCGTCCCGGTGCGAGCAGAATTGGACAATACGCAGTTACTCCTGAAACCGGGCATGTTTGCAGAGTTGGAAGTCCTGACGGGGCAGTCCTCTGAGACTGTTCTCTCCATTCCCACCGCAGCGATTGTGAATGCGGGTGGGCGATCGCTCGCCTATGTCGAGAATGGCCAGAACTATGAACCAGTGGATGTGCAACTGGGGCGGGTGGATGGCGATCGCACTGAGATCACCAGCGGCCTGTTTGAGGGCGATCGACTGGTCGTCCAGGGTGCGCCTTTGCTGTACGCCCAGTCTCTGCGGGGAAGCAACGCCAAAGCAGCAGAGGCGGCCCACTCCCATGAGGAGGGATTTCACCTCCACCTGCCGCAGTGGGCCAAACTGCTGGCGGTTGGCACATTGGGTGCAGGTACCTTTGTAGCGGGCATGGGATGGGCAACGTATCGTCAACGCAAAGCGCTGGCAGCGGTGATCGATCGTTCAATGCCTCAGGCTTTTGCTCCACAGTCATCAGACTCTGGATTCTCAGATTCATCTACCGACGCATCATCTGATTCGTCTCAGCCTAGTACTCAGCGGCTTAAGTTAACCGATGATTGTTGATGTGGGACGCGAAGCACCCCACATCAACAATCATCGGTTTATTTCCACCATGTTGTACCAGGCCTCAATCACTTAATCCTTACTGGTTATGCTGAGCACTATTGTCCGCTGGGTCATCGATCGCCGCTGGCTGGTCGTCATTGCCACCGTCCTTCTTACCCTCTGGACACTGCGCACGGTGCCCCAGATGCCGCTGGATGTGTTTCCACCTTTCGCGCCGCCTCAGGTGGAGATTGAAACAGAGTCGCCTGGACTTGCGCCGGAAGAAGTAGAGTCTCTGGTGACGCTGCCCCTGGAGAGTGCGCTGAACGGGATGCCGGGGGTCACCGATGTGCGATCTGCGTCGGCAACGGGAATTTCAGTGGTGAAGGTGGTGTTTGAGTGGGGGACGGATATTTTTCAGGCGCGGCAGTTGGTCACTGAACGGTTGCAGCAGGCGCAGGGCAAACTGCCGGAGGGGGTAGAAGTGCCTCGAATCGCGCCGCCCAGTTCACCGATCGGGACCATTCTCAAATTTGCGTTGACCATCGACCCGGCAGCAACTCCAGCCGCAAATACCCCAGAACCCACTTCCATGATGGAACTGCGGAACATCGTGGATTGGAAGATTACCAACCAACTGCTGGCAGTCCCCGGCGTCAGTCAGGTGACCGCCTATGGTGGGGAGATCAGGCAATTTCAGGTGCTGGTTGACCCAGCGAAACTCACCGCGTTTGATGTGTCACTGGAGCAGGTCAGGGAAGCCGCTGCTGCTGCAAACGTGAATGCACCGGGCGGCTATTTGATCACGCCGGATCGCGAAACGTTGATTCGGGGACTGGGGCGGATTGAATCCATTGAGGATTTGAGAAACTCGGTGGTGGTGAGTCGGCAGGGGACACCCGTACGGCTCTCGGATGTGGCCGATGTGAAAATTGGGGCGGGTGTGAAACGGGGAGATGGCAGCCTCAACGGAAAACCTGCCGTGATTGTCATGGTGAATAAGCAGCCCCAGGTTGACACACCCACCGTCACCCGCGCCGTGGAAGCGGCGATGGCGGAGATCAAGGCAGGTCTGCCCCAGGATGTCAAAGTGGATGTCACCTTTCGGCAGGAGAGCTACATTGCATCGTCTGTAGATAATGTGCGATCGGCCTTACTAGAAGGCAGTCTGATTGTCGCCGCTATTCTCATTCCGTTTCTGATGAACTGGCGGACGCTCACCGTTTGCCTGCTGGACTTTTTCCTGACGCTGCTGTTTGCCCTGCTGGTTTGCCATTGGCTGGGTCTGGGACTCAACACCATGACGCTGGGGGGACTGGCGGTAGCAATCGGGACTGCGGTGGATGATGCGATCGTGTATGGCGAGAACACCTACCGCCGCCTGCGGGAAAACCGCTTTTCTGACAACCCGGAACCACCCCTCGACATTATCTTTGAGGGCAGCCAGGAGGTGCGGGAATCGCTGCTGGGGGCGATGCTGATCGGCATCGTGGTGTTCTCCCCCATCTTTACCCTGGCAGGCGTCGAAGGGCGAATCTTTACCCCAATGGGCATTGCCTATCTGGTCGTGGTGCTGGTGTCCAGCCTGGAATCTCTGCTGGTGTCTCCAGCGCTGTGCGCGATTCTGCTCCCCCACGGACACATGACTGCCGATGAGCCTCCGGTGGCCCGGTTCTTTAAGCGGCGCTACCAGCCGCTGCTGCTGTTCTCCATGCGACGTTCCACCGTCGTTCTGGTACTGGCTGGAGCGGCGATGATGGCCTCGCTGGTGATCGTTCCCAACCTGGGGCGCAGCTTTCTGCCGGAGTTTCAGGAGCAAACTTTAGTCAATACAATGACGCTCTATCCGGGGACTTCACTGGAGGCAACGAACCGCGCCGGGTACGCGCTGGAGATGGCATTGAAGGATGATCCCCGGTTTACCTACGTCCAGACGCGATCGGGTCGGGCACCGGGGGATGGGGATGCGGGGGGCGTCAACTTTGCCCACGTCGATGTCACCTTCAGCCAGGAGGGGTTGAAGAACCGAGCCGCCAGCGTGGAAAAACTGCGGCAGGAATTTGCGAAACTGCCGGGTGTCGCCAGCGGCATTGGGGGATTTATTTCGCACCGGATGGATGAGGTGCTATCGGGGGTGAGGAGCCAGATCGCCATCAAGGTATTTGGCCCAGATTTGGAGGAACTGCGATCGCTCGGTCAGCAGATCGAGACTCAGATGCAGCGAGTCGAAGGCATCGTTGATTTGCAGCTCGAACCCCAGATGCCGATCGACCAGATTCAGATTGAATTTGATCGGCAGGCGGCAGCTCGCTATGGTCTGACGGTGGGCCATCTGGCGGACGTGGTGGAGACGGCTTTGAACGGTCGGGTGGTGTCTCAGGTGTTAGAGAACCAGCAGACCTATGACCTCGTCGTCTGGCTACAGCCCAGTGCCCGCAGTAGTTTTAACACGATTGAGAATTTGCTAATTGACAAACCCGACGGCGGAAAAGTACCGCTCAGTCAGGTAGCCAGAGTCCGAAATGGGACAGGCCCGAACACAATTAACCGAGAAAACGTATCTCGCAGAATTGTGGTTTCTGCCAACGTCAGTGGACGCGATTTGCGATCGGTGGTGAATGAGATCCGCGATCGCGTCAACCAGAGTATTACCCTACCATCGGGATACTTTATTCAATACGGTGGACAGTTTGAAGCGGAAGAACGCGCCACGCAAAATATTCTGGTGTATAGCATCATCGCAGCCGTGATCATCACCGTGTTGATGTATCTGTCCGTCAAGTCGATCGCCTCCACCGCCATGATCATGATTAACCTGCCGATCGGCCTGATCGGCGGCGTGATTTCAGTGGTGCTGACGGGCGGCGTGATTTCGGTCGCCTCCCTGGTGGGGTTCGTCACCCTGTTTGGCGTTGCCACCCGCAACGGTCTGCTGCTGGTAGACAACTACAACACCAAATTCGCCCAGGGCATTCCCCTGAAAGAAACCCTGGTCAAAGGCTCAATGGAGCGCCTCAATGCGATTCTCATGACCGCCCTCACCTCCGCTCTGGGCCTGTTCCCCCTGGTCATCTCCGGTGGCCCCGGACGGGAAATTCTACAACCCCTCTCGATCGTCGTCCTGGGGGGACTGTTTACCTCCACTGCCCTCACCCTGCTGATTATTCCCGCCCTCTATGCTCGCTTTGGAAAACATCTGATACCCAAACATCTTCGGGCGATCGCAACTACCGAGGTTGATACGGAAGCGCATCCGGTCGATACACCCCCTGTCAGACCTGCCGAAATTTAGGCTACAGGCATTCAGTCGCATTTGCAGCGCACCGCAGAGACTCAGAGGGCGCAAAGATTCAACTCTGCGCCCTCTGCGCCTCTGCGGTGAACTTAATTTCTTCAGCTCATTCAATTCACCTTTCTCAGGAGAACGATCCAGCCATGCCCTTCCCCCTCAAATCCCTCCTCATCAGCATCAGCGCCCTCACTCTAAGCGCCTGCGCCCCCACTCCCACTACCGAAGCGCCCCCCACTTCCCCAGCAGCTTCCCCATCCCCCGCCAGTGCGATCGCCCCTCCCACCCCAGCAGCATCCGCTCCCGCTCCCGCCGCCACGCCACACGCCGAAGGTGCCCAGCAAGGGGGCCAGGTCGTTGAAACGGGCGATTACCACCTGGAACTACTGGCCGCCCCCGAAGGCGACAAAATCCATGTCGATTTCTGGCTCCTGACGGGGAGTGATCACGCGGCGATCGCCGACGCCAAAGTCACCGCCAATATCCAATTCCCCAACGGCACCCAGAAAACTGTCGAAATGACCTACGATACAGCAGGTCAACACTACAAAGCCCTCGTCCCCGGCTTCGTCGCAGGCGAATACCGCGTTGTTGTGCAGACAGACACAAAAGGACAAAAGGTGAATGGCCGCTTTAATTTCAGTTTGTAAGATACACCACCACCCATGCGCGTCCTACTCGTCGAAGACGAACCCGACCTCGGAGCCGCCGTCCAGCGCGCCCTCAACCGCGAAAAGTACGTCGTGGACTGGGTTCAGGATGGGGATGCAGCCTGGAACTATCTAGAGAGCCATTGGCATGAGTACACCGTTGCCATCTTCGACTGGCTTCTCCCCGGTCTCTCAGGACTGGAACTCTGCAAGCGGCTGAGGGCCAGAAATAATCCGCTGCCCGTCCTGATGTTGACCGCAAAAGACAGTATGGCGGATAAAGTCACCGGGTTGGATGCGGGGGCCGATGATTATCTGGTCAAACCGTTTGGCATGGCAGAACTACTGGCGCGGCTCAGGGCACTACAACGGCGATCGCCCCAGCTCCAGCAGCCCCAGCTCCAGGTCGGCCCCCTCACCCTCGACTACAGCACCTCCACCGTGACCCTGCGATCGGGGGGCACCCCACAGGTGATTCCCCTGACTGCAAAAGAATTTCAGCTCCTGGAGCACTTCATGCAGCATCCGCAGCAAATTCTCAGCCGCGACCAGTTAATGAATCGTCTGTGGGAAGTCGGTTCTGAACCAATCAGCAACGTGGTAGCCGCGCAAATCCGTCTGCTGCGGCGCAAACTGGCAGACTATGGCTGCGACCAGTTGATTGAAACCGTTTATGGTTTAGGGTATCGGCTGAGTTGGGACCGGGAGTAATGCATCAGAACCGAGTATTTAACCTGACCCGCTGGCGACTGGCCGCCTGGTATGCCGGAGTGATGGGCATTATTCTCAGTGCATCGGGGCTGGCCATTTACTTTGTGATGGACTGGGTCCACTGGCAGGGACTCCACCAGGAATTGCAGTCCGTGGCGGGGACGCTCCATGACGGGCTGGAACCCCAACTGAAACAGCCAGGGAAACTGGAACCTGGCGTCGAGCAACTGATTCCCGGTCTGTGTGTTGTGGGTGAGCCATGCGTTCCCCTGTACACCGCTACTATGCCCGATCGCCACATTCTCGGCGCGGTGCATCAGGAGGGCTACTACGTTCGCATGGTGACCCGATCCGGGCAGGTTATCGCCACGCTGGAAGATCACCCGCTCCAACTGCCCGTCCAAACCCGCCCCCTTTGGCAAACGGTGGAGGATGCAGCAGGCGATCGCTACCACCACATTTCTTTGGAACTGAAGACGAAATCGGGAGTCCTGTGGGGCTATATTCAGGTGGGGCGATCGCTCCAGGACTTCGATCACCATCTGGCCTCAACCCGACTGGTACTGCTCACGGGCTTACCGCTGGTGCTCCTGCTCACCACTGCCGTGAGCTGGTGGCTGGCAGGCCGCGCCATGCAGCCGATCTACCGCTCCTACCGCCAGATTCAGCAGTTTACCGCCGACGCTGCCCACGAGTTGCGGACCCCCCTGGCCGCCAGCCGCGCCACCCTGGAAGTTGCCCTGCAACAGCCCACAATCTCCGACGCGGAATCGCGCAACACACTCCAGACGCTGGAGCGTCAAAACCTGAGACTGTCTCAGCTTGTCCAGGATTTACTACTGCTGTCTCGTATGGATATTCAAGAGGAATTACAGAAGCATTCCCCCTGCTGTCTCAACGATATGGTCAGCGACATTGTTGAGGAGTATGCGGGATTGGCGATCGCCGCCAATGTGCTTCTGCTATCCAGAGTTGATGTCAAACATCCCATTCTTGTGTCGGGCGATGAGGAGCAGCTCTATCGACTGCTCACCAATCTGGTGACCAACGCCATCCAGTACACGCCCTCCGACGGTCAAGTGACCATCCATCTGACCCAGGATGAATTTCAGGCGATTGTGCAGGTGCAGGACACCGGAATTGGCATTGCTGCCGCCGAACAGTCGCGCATTTTTGATCGGTTCTACCGGGTGAACCCCGATCGTTCTCGCCAGACGGGTGGCTCCGGATTGGGGCTGGCGATCGCCCAGACGATTGCTCAGGCCCATAACGGCACCCTACAGGTGCAGAGTGAACCAGGGAAAGGCAGTCTGTTTACGCTGAGACTGCCATTATGGGTGAATTGAAGCGCCCCCGATTTTGGTGAATTCTGGTTTGAACGACGCAACACGATGACGCAACGGTCCCGTTCGTCTGCATCGCAATGAGATGGTTGGGCGATCGCTGGATGTTCAGGGCGAAGCATTTGCGACACAGAGGGTTGGGGAAAGCGTTGATTTTTCGCGCAAATGCTTCGCCCCTACGGGTGGAAACGACGGTTTTGGCGAAATCAAAAATAAACCGGAATTAATCCTGGATTGCCCCCAGAGTAACAACTTCATCATTCAGTCCCAGGTTCCACTACGGAAATTCACGACCATTTTTCCGCAGTGGAACGTCGTTTGTATGTATCCATTCCCAAACACCCCCATTTCGATGGGGAGTATGGACAACCGAATACTACATATGTAGTATATAGACAGTCCAACTTGCCACACACTTACCACGACCTTCCATGAACCGCATTCACCTCACCCCCTCCCATCTCGTCCTACAATGCCGACCTGACTCAGGTTTGGGCAGCGTATCGGTGTGGTTTGCAGGGGAAGGAATGTATCGGTTCAGCGGCGGTAAATCCGCCAGTGAAGGCTGCGATCGCGCACTACTTTCAACAGTCGGCTCATTCACCGGATGGCTGAATCCGGCTCACCTCATTGGATGCGGGCGGTGCAGGGGAATCCTGACACCGACATAGGGAAAAGTATTACAACTTCCCCAACCCCCGCTCCTGTCACCCAGAGCGGGGGTTGTTTTTTAGGAGTAAAACCCATGCAAGCGCACATACCCGGCCAGCAACCACAGATACTACAAAACCAGGTGGTGGTGTTCTCCAAAAACTACCTGCCCCTGGCGCGGATCAACATCAAGCGGGCGATCGTTCTGCTGGTGACAGGTCAGGCGGAATCACTGGACTACAGCAGCACCCAGCAGTGGGAAGTGCGATCGCCCAGCCTCGTACTACAGGTGCCGGAGCATATCCGCCTGACGGGTGGCAACCCTGAGCGGCACTGGAAAGTCCCTCCAGTCAGCCGTCGGGAAGTCTTCCGGCGGGACCACCACACCTGCCAGTACTGCGGCACCACCAGACACCTGACCCTCGACCACATCATCCCCCGCTCCAAAGGCGGCACCCACACCTGGGACAACGTTGTCACCGCCTGTGGCCCGTGTAATTCAAAGAAGGGCGATCGCCTGCTGCACGACACCGGAATGGTGCTGAAGACGAAACCCAAAGCTCCGATGCATCCGGCGATCGCGTTTGCAGAGCAGTTTTGGAGGGAGAAGGGAGAGTGAGAGGTGGATGGGTGGATGGGTGGATGGGTG
>JBIKWV010000106.1:0-9161 GCA_044356135.1 Elainellaceae cyanobacterium | reverse complement strand
GAACCTGGAACTGGCACATTCCTACGAATCAGATTACTGCTAATGAAACCGCTTTGCAGTTTTTTGAAATTCCCCCTGAACAAAAAGAGCTTTCGTGCCAGGATTGGCTCGATCGCATCTATCCGGATGATTTAGAGTATGTTGAGCAGACACTGGCACAAGCCCTGGACACACAAACCATTTATGAAGTTGATTACCGCATCATTCGTACAGACGGATCAATCCGGTGGCTCCATTCCAGGGGGCACAGCGTATACGATGAAAATGGACACCCACTTCAGATGCTGGGTGTCATGTTCGATATTTCTGAACGCAAACAAGTGCAAGCAGAATTAGAACAGACGAGTGCCCTCAATCAATCGATTCTGCAAACCACAACCAATGGCATTGAAGCCCTGGATTTGAATGGCAAGGTTCTGGCCTGTAACTCAAAGTTTTGCGAGATTTGGAAACTACCCCAAGACTTTAAAGAAGGGAGTGACGACTATCAGACCATTCTCCAGGCTGCTCAAAGATTGACCGCACCTGAACCGTTCATTTCCCAAGTTGAATGGGAGCAGGAACATCCTGATGCTACCTGTAAAGGGGTACTCGAGTTTAAGGATGGCCGGATCATCGAACGCTATTCCCGTCCACTCTATATTAATAATAGCATTATTGGTCGCCTGATCTGTGCGGATGATGTGACAGGGCGAGAGAGCTTGTTACGAGAACTCCGTAAAACACAAAGCGATCTGCAACTGCTTAACTACGAGTTAGAGCGCAAAGTAGAAGAACGAACTTTTGAGTTGCAGATGTCTGAAGGATTATTGCGAAAAGCTTACAGTCAGCTTAGTTTACACATCGAGAATTCGCCTCTAGGTTACATGGTTTGGGACTCCAAGTATGTAATACTACAATGGTCAAAACAGGCCGAAGTTATTTTTGGTTGGGCCGCAAATGAAGTTGTCGGAAAACCTTGGGATAGTTGGAAATTTATTTATGAGAAAGACCTCGATTATGTAAACGATATCTTTCAGCAATTTGACAGCGGAGAGATTGATCACTGCATTTCCAACAACCGAAACTACACAAAATCAGGCAATATTCTCCACTGTGAATGGTATATTTCCGTTCAACGCAATGAAGTCGGGCAGGTTATATCAGGGTTTGCCCAGGTGCTCAACGTAACCCTGCGCAAACAACTGGAAGAGTCGTTGCGTTTGAGTGAGGAACGATGGCAGATGGCAGTTGAAGGCAGTAATGACGGCATTTGGGATTGGGATCTGCTAACTGGCGAATTTTTCTACAGCCGTCGCTGTAAAGAAATCTTGGGGTATTCTGAGCATGAGATTTCCAATCATTTAGAGGAGTGAAGTCTCTCATCCACCCGGAGGATGAGGCAAAAGTGAATGCGGCTGTTGATACTTACTGGTGCGGAGGAACCAGTGCCTATATAGCAGAGTTTCGAATGCGCCATAAAGATGGTAGCTATCGTTGGATTCTGTCCAGAGGTAAAAGTCGCTTCGATGATCAGGGGCAACCTCTACGAATGACGGGTTCCCACACCGACATCACCGAACGAAAACAGGCAGAAGAAATCCTTCAGTGTCAGATAGCAGCAATTGAAGCTGCGATCGATGGGATCGCAATTTTGGAGGGCGAGCGCTTCACTTATCTGAATCACGCCCACATGGCCATGTTTGGCCATACTCCTGAAGAACTCATCGGTCAAGCTTGGGAAGCCTTATACCCTCCCGAAGAGTGCAAACGGTTGAGGCAAGAGGTGTTCCCCCTACTAATGCAAAACCGCCATTGGCAGGGAGAGGCAATCGCCCTTCGCAAAGACGGTAGCCGTTTCTTTGAGGGGCTGTCGCTAACGCTAACGCCGAATCATGAGCTTATTTGCGTTTGTCGTGACATCTCAGCCCAAAAACAAGCTGAGCAATCTTTACAAGAGAGCGAAAAACGCTATCGCCAGATCGTCGAAACCGCTGGTGAAGGAATTTGGATGATTGATGCTGAGGGACGGACGACCTTCGCTAACCAGCAGATGGCAAAAATGTTAGGATTATCTCCCGACGCAATGCTGGGCCTCACAATATTTGACTTCATGGATGAAACAGCTTCGCAGGAAGCAATTTACTATTTACAGCGGCGAGAGCAAGGAATTAAGGAGCAACACGATTTTCGCTTTAAGCATCAAGATGGCCTCGATCGCTGGTTCCTGATTGAAACCACGCCCATTTGGGATGAACACCAGCAGTATGTTGGAGCCTTAGGGATGTTGACTGATATTACCGATCGAAAACAGGCCGAAGAACAGCTCCAGCGAACCAATCAGGCTCTCGAAATTACTAACGCAGAACTCCTGAGAGCTACTCGTCTCAAAGATGAATTTCTGGCAAATATGAGTCATGAACTGCGCACCCCGCTCAATACTATTCTAGGGCTGTCGGGAGTATTACTCGAAGAGAGCTATGGTTCTTTGAATCCCAAGCAGTCGAAAGCAGTTCAGAGCATTGAACGGGGAGGGTTTCACCTGCTGGAGCTGATTAATGACATTCTGGATATCGCCAAGATTGAGGCAGGGATGCTGGAGTTGGAGATTGCTCCCGTCCAACTACATTACCTATGTCATAGCAGCCTCTCGCTTGTCAGGCAGACTGCCTGCCAAAAAGACATCCAACTGAACCTGGAATTAACCCAAACCTCGATTCAGGTTTGGCTTGATGAACGGCGAATGCGTCAGGTACTGGTTAACCTGCTGAGCAACGCCGTCAAGTTCACTCCCCAGGGTGGGCAGATTACTTTAACCGGAGCAGTGGTTCCTGAAACGAATGAATTACATCTCAAAGTTACAGACACTGGGATTGGGATCGCCCCTGAGAACATTGATCGCCTATTCAAACCTTTTGTCCAACTCGACAGTTCACTGTCTCGCCATTACAGCGGTACAGGACTGGGGTTAGCACTGGTGCATCAAATTGTAACCTTACACAGCGGCACCATTACCGTCAAAAGTCAAATCAACATTGGTAGTCAATTCGAGATTACCCTTCCCAATCTCTCTCCTTCCCCATTGCAAAATACCTCTCCCTGCCACCCCTTGTCACAGGATCATCCCACTCAAGCCACCCACCCATCCTCTTCGACCATTCCTCTCACCCCTCCCCTTCTCCACACCCCTTTGATCTTGCTGGTAGACGATAACCTGGAAAATCTCAGTATCTGCAATGATTACTTGGATTTTAAAGGCTTTCAGGTAATAACAAGCACGAACGGAAAGGACACAATCGAACTTTGCAAAGCACACCGCCCTGATCTCATCCTGATGGATATCCAAATGCCTGAAATAGATGGATTTGAAGCAATTCGCCAGATCCGAAGCACCCCTGATTTAACGAGAACAGTCATCATCGCACTAACCGCTCTAGCGATGCCCGACGACAAAGCCCGCTGTCTGGAGGCAGGAGCAACCGATTACGTCGCTAAACCCCTTCAGTTGAAGTCCTTAGCTGAAAAGATCCAGAGTTACTTTGTACCTGATGATTCTCATTAAGCAATGTGAAACACCTTGCAAGGCATGCGTCATCGGCAGATGATCGTTAAAATATCCTCCTCCAATTCTTCCGAGTTTATACTTGCCCAACGTTATGTCTATCCTGCCACCGATTTCCATACTGGTCGTAGACGATGAGGAAGATGGATTTGAAGTGATTGAGGGTATTTTAATTAAAGAGAACTACACTCTACATTACGTCAGAAGTGGAGTGGAAGCACTGCAATTTCTGGGGCACAGCACCGTTGACGTCATCCTACTCGATGTCATGATGCCCGACATGGACGGCTTAGAAGTATGTCGCCAGATCAAAGGAAACCCCAAAGAGAATTTTATCCCTATCATCATGTGTACTGCCCTATCAGGCAAGCAAGACCTCGCCAACTGTCTGGCGTCCGGAGCTGATGACTTTATCAGTAAACCCATCAGTGCAACTGAGTTGCGGGCAAGAATCCGCTCCATGTTGCGTATCAAACAACAGCATGATGCTTTAAGGGAATCGCTGCAAGTGAGAGACGACATGGCTAATATGATCGTTCATGACTTGCGTCACCCCCTATCTGCAATATTTCTGGCTTGCGAAATCCTGAATCTGCTAGAACTGCCACAGCCTTATCGGAATCGTGTAGTCGAAAAAGCAGATCAGATCATGCGATCAGGACAGCGGCTTAATTCAATGATTAACGATCTGCTCTTACTAGCCAAGATGGAAGCTGGTCAGTTGATGCTTCATCGTGAGTCAATCGACCTGTATGCATTAGGAACTCTTCTGCTAGCAGATATGCAGCCAATTGCAGAAGCGCTCCAAATCACCCTGTCTAAAGATTTCCCCAACTCCAGCGTTACAATTTTGGCTGATCATGTTCTGATCTATCGGGTTGTGAGCAACCTGTTGTCCAACGCTATCAAGTTTTCGCCATCCGGTAGCTCTGTAACATTGAAGATAGAGGCAGCATCTCCACTGCGTGCCAAAATTCAAGTAATTGATCAGGGAATGGGCATCAAAGATGAATTCAAACAAACTGTATTTGGCAAGTTTGTTGTAGGCGAGGTGATCGACCGAGCTGCCCAGACAGGATTAGGCTTGACTTTTTGCAAGATGGCGATCGAAGCTCACAATGGCACCATCCGAGTGGAAGACAATCTCCCACAGGGAGCCATTTTTACAATCGAGATTTAGGCTTGCCTAACTACCATGAGATGATCTGGGCGATACACTGAAGCATTACCCGTTCTAATCAACTCCTCCGATTGCCATCAAGTGTGCAATTAAAGCCAGCGTTTCTCAAGTGTCACCTCACCCAATAAGCCTCACCCAATCGGACAAAGCGTGAGGTTATTTTTTTACAAGCCTAAGTACTCTGTAAATTAAGTTTCCTCGGATTCTTTTGTTGGATCATCCGTGTGCATCGTCTCATAATGACGCTGAAATTTGTCACGGGCTAGCTCAATCGAAAACTGCCAATTAACACAAATGGCTGTAGTTGCATGATGTCTCCTGGATCCGTCCTGATTCGACACCCAGTAATCTAGCGGGATTTTTCTAACCATCAGCAGTGCAAGAAAACTTTATCTACGATTTACTAAGGATCGCAAATTAAATAAAACCGAATTGTTTTTGAGAGAGGCACGGCGAAGCCGCGCCTCTCTCAAAAACAATTACAGGTTAATTTGTTCACGATCCTTAGCAGAGAAAATACTTAGGTACATTCAAAAAAGACTGCGTATTTAACGCAAAAAAAGGGTTGCTTTGATGCAGTGTCTCTCTGATGCTTTTATCTAAAACTTTTAGTAATTTTGAATAGGGAAGAAATGCATCTAGCAATCCTAGATAGTTTGTGAGAAGGCGCATAAACTACGCCTTCTCACAAGTTTTTCATAAATCATTTAGGATTACTGCAACCATCACAAATAGGATATGAGTTGGGAAGCACACCGCCTTACACAGGAGCATCCAACTGAATCCTATTCCTATTTTGCTAAGAATTGCTAAGTAAGTAGGCGTGGAAAAAGTCGAAACCCAAAAAGCTGTTTCGCCCGCGCAGCGGGCGAAACAGCTTTTTGGGTTTCAAGCTTAATCGCACCTCCCTACTTATTACTCCGGTGATCAAATATGGTGCATCTTGCAAAGCCGTTGTATTCGTGGAATGGGTAAAGCGAAGCAGGCCCATCACGCAATTGCAGGATAGATAGGCAAGGATTGCTGTCCTTTGCCCATCCTACGGGTAATCGTTTTTTTGCATTCTTTAAAGTTGTCGGGGTAATAAGTTTAGCCGTTCTCAGCTTGATGTGGTACAGGTCTTGATATGGAAGTGTAGCCCCCATGTAAAAATCGGTGATCTGCGTGAGCGTGAAGTGCTAAATCTCTAAACTTCTGTCAATTGCTAGCCTTTGACAATAATTTTGATGGGTAGAAATATGGATTTCTTGAAAATTATCGTCCATGAATTAATCAGTCAACAACTTCCCTACTACACACCACAGGGTAGTATCATCAAAGGCGTTAATAACCAGTACTGGTTAATTTTTCGTCATCGAGATGCAATAATACTAGATAAGTCACTTACTGTGGCAACTCCGCTTACTGAGTTCAAACGCCAATATGCCTCTCATCGCTTACTTCGAATTGACCCAGATGAAGCCAATATCTATATCTATACTCCCCGACATGGTTCCGAGATTCCAACTCCGACTTTACTTCGAACAACATCTCTGGATGTTGTCAGTTGTTTCTTAAAGTTGGAAAGTGTCCGGAAAGAAATGTTGCTTCTAGAAGATAGCTTTCGAGGAGTGCAGAATATTAGACGAGGCTATAATTTCCCTGAACTCTTCACTCCTTACACCCAAATTATCACTGAACTAATGGGCCGTAGTGTTGCCTATCGCCGATTTTCTCATGGTTTCAACAGTGGTGTGTTAAGTTTTTACGAAGAACCTCTGCAAAGGATTATTCAAAGCAATGGAAAAATTCGAGTACTTATCAATTGGCAAGAATTTACTGGCTATGGTGGCAAGAGCGCAATTGAATGGCTTGAAGGTTCTCAAGAACATATCTTGTATGTAGTACACACTCTACAAAATATTCTGCGCGAACTAGATGAGGAAACCTTCAGCAGTATCGTGAAAGTTGCCGAACTCATACGTCTTGATTTTCTCCAAATCCGTCTAGTCAACGTATCTAAGCTTTGGAGAATTCATCATCAAGCTATCGGCATTTTCAGCGATCAGAAGGGTAATCATGTACTGTTTGAGGAAACCGACAACGACTCTTTGCGCTCTCAAGTACAAAACTTGGATACAATTTCATTCTTATTCTCCTGGGAACCAATCGATCAGATGGCGATCGCCCAGAAAATTCACGAGTTTGATGTCACATGGCAACAAGCTAACCTTCCTATAGATTTCAGTCAAGAATTTGTGCATCAAGTATCACAGGAATTTAGACGTCGATCTAACTTGAAGTATCCTCAGATCAAATCGGTTTCCCAAAATATACTACCACCGGGCACAACCGTTAGAGTTTACTTTCAGGGTGAGCGCTTAGATCAGGTTGAGCGTGTTTTGATTACCAATGATTCACTGATTGAGATTAAAGTTGTCCAACAAATATCAAACACTATTGCTGCTGATATCACAATCTCTCCTGATCACCCACCTAGGAAGATTAACAGTTTGAACTTGATAAATCAGGCAGGAATAGAACATACAGTCCTTCTCAAACACCCCTTTCAAATCTACCAGGTTAGTTCTCTACCATCGTTTGAGGAAGTAGAGGGGTTCCAGCGAGCGATAGAAATACTTTTGTCAGGGCAACATGGTTCGCCCAATGATTTTCTTTACTGGCTGGTGCAGCAACGCCCCCGACAATTTCGAGTGGCAGGTAGTTCCTGGCTCAACGAACAGATTGATCAGGGGTTGCTGTTTGAACACCAGAAGTCAGGTGCTCAGCACTGCCTAAGAGTTATGCAAGATTTTGGAGTGGCAGTCTGTTTAGATTCAATTGGTTTGGGGAAAACCCAACTTGCAACTGCCGTTGCTCATCTATTTCAGAAGCAACAGAAACTAGCCAAAATTGCAATCATCGCCACCCAAAAGCGACACGCTCATTGGGAGAAAGAGATGCGTAAGTTTGGTTTTTCGCAACATGACTACGAGATCTATCACAAAAATTTAGTAAGTCGTACCAGTAGCTTAATGAGAGATTGTAATCATAATGGAGGCCCTGGTCTTATCATTATTGATGAGTTTAGCGAAGATACTTTAAGGAGCAATAACCCACTTCACAAACTTTGCCTGAAAATACAAGACCATGATCGTGCTATCGGTCGCCGACGTTATTTCTTGCTACTCGCCACCCAATGGAATAACTATTGCGAGGATCTTTGTAATCTTCTCCGGCTATTTCTTAGTTTTCCCAGGGATTCTGTCAAAGCCGATTTGCCTCCAACTATCATGGCATGGCTTGAGAATCAAGAAAAACAGGATGAATGCCTCATTCCACCTTCTGAAACATTGCGTTATATCCATCGAGAAATTTTTCTACAGCGTACTCGCCAGACGATTCATGACGCCATGCCCAACCTCAAGCTTTTTGCCAAACGACAAGCTGAATTGCTTACTGTAAACTTTGAAGATACAACTGAGCAAGCTTTTGAACAAATTTTTACGCAGTTTGAAAAGCATCTCTTTTTTCCCTTTGTAGATCCAATAAGATATTTGATTGGCAGTTTTGATCAACATCCCCAACTACTTCAAAGCCATCGTCTGTTTCTACAACGAGCAGAATCGAGTATGTATGCTCTGAAATGTACAATCTTTACTTTTAGCAAGAAAGTTGAAGAAATGAGGCATCGCCTTAGTCAGGTGTCTCCTAATGCAGAAGGTCTAAGACAGTTCTTACTGCTTCACTATGGATTTATATCTCAATCATTGCCCTCTTCGGATTCTCTACCTTCATATAGACAAGAGGGCAATGCCGATGATTTTGCTTTCGGTGTAGACGAAGATGCATTGACTGAGCCGATAAAGCAACAGCACACTCTGCTTCGTAGGATTGACCAGATCACTGCTCAACTACAGCTTGACCCCCATAGAGCACGTCAGATTTATACATTAATGTGGTACTCATGTAATGCTGATTCAGCACAGCTTGAAAAAGTTCAAAACCTACTAGCTGATGAATTTTCAAAAGATCATAAGCGTAAAGTAGTAACTCAAAAAGTCAAAGAATTGGTGACTCAGGGGTATAAGGTACTTTTGATATCTACCTTTTCAGACACTGTTGTTGATTACTACCATTACATGGTGCTTGATCATGAAATTAAAGAATACGGTATTGGTATGGTTATGAGACGCGAACAACGCTATATTTTTCCTGATAGTTATGCAGAACAATGGGTTCAGGTATCATCCAGCCATGCTGTGGTTGCTGGGCAGAGCTATGCTGATCTCAAACCACAAGAACTATTTCGATGGTTTGCCCGGATGGCAACTTGTAGAGATTCTGGCGATTGCCCCAGTATCAATCAAGAGATCAACGTTCTGATTGGTACTGAAGCTTTTCTATCTGATCAGAACTTAGAAGATGCAGACTATCTAGTCAACATTGACTTCCCTTGGG
>JBIKWV010001057.1:0-2502 GCA_044356135.1 Elainellaceae cyanobacterium | reverse complement strand
TCATGGCTACAAGGGACTTCAACCCGGATTGTGACTGAAGATTTTTAATCGCCTCTTGATCCGTCAGCTCAATCGCCAGATCTGGTTCGCCTGCATAGAGATATTTTGCTGTCACGCCAAACGAGATGGCCTGCGTCGGGAGAAATGTCGCAGCACTGACACCCACTCCCTGGTAACTCTCAGCGCGAAAGCGTATGGCAGGTAGTCCTGTATCACCGAATTTCTTGGCCGCAATATCGAATTCGCCGCGGTTGAACGTGCTAAAACCAAACAGTCGGTTGATATAGGAAAAATTATTTAAAATACCTGCGTGGAGCGGCGTCTTCATCACCTGATCGATAAATTGCGCCGTGCTGGACTGACCCGACCCCGATGAATCGGATCCCCCTTTTTGAAGGCTTCTGGCGAAATCAACACTATCTTTTCCCACGAGCAGCGTGGTTTCGTTGCCCGCCCAACGATGAAATCCCGGACCATAGGGGATCAAGGCCGGATTACTGAACATCATGCCAGCCTGACTGGCTCTGGTCAGAGATGCCCCACCAGATGCCATGTCAAATGGGTCCTCATAGACCGGGGCGGAACCCTTGGCAAACACCCTGTCGATGATGGCCGCATTGGTGCATGCCGCCAGCCCAACGAGAGCCAGGTACCATCGCGCCGACCCGTGCCGTAAATGTTTGAATAGGAACGTCATATGTCGGATTGATCGGTTAAGATTTGATTTTTTTCAAAAACTTTAGTCGTCGTTATCGTGGCAGAATCCCAAGAAATCTATTTTTTAACTGCCAAGATCGCTGGTTACCCTGAACCTGGAACTTTGTTCCGAATTGGGAAATTGATTTAAAACATGTGATAATAATGCCTGGAGGTTCTATGACTGCCGCCATTCGCATCATCCGCTCACCACATCCTTCCATCGCCAACATTCAGGCAATTGAACATGAGGAACAGTTGATGGCAGTCGCACGTTGTGTCGTCGAAGCCAGTGGCAACCCGACTCCCGAGCGTGTGAATGCCTGTGCTGCAAAGTTTCGCGCTGTTCGCGATGATCATAACCCGCGCGCTGTGGAGCTGGTCGCTCAAAGCGTCTCCAGGCAAATGCGCACGGCAACGGGAAGCGCTGCCATGATCGCCCACGCAGAGTTGGATTTGGAACGTATTATGGAACTTCTGGAGGGGTGACATGGTAGACGATCTCAAAAATCGCGGCGACCGCATCCTCAAAAACATCATTAGCGGCATTACATCGACTTTGAGTTCAGACGAGGATGGGGCTGGACGTGATCTTGTCTCAGGGCTTTTGTCCAAGGCCGGAAGGAGTAAGGATGAGGTCATTCAAATACTCGGTCGCGAAATTGGCTTGGCGCTGGCCGCGGTGCTGGCAAAGCCCCTGGAACAGATGACCGAAAACAAGCGAGTTCGTATTACAGTCGAGCTTGTGCCCAAAGCAAAAAAACACCAAGCACCCCAGGCCAAGAAGAAGCATGCCAAATCCCAAGCCAACAAGTAGCACCCAACCAGAGATTGAATTGACAATAGAGTCTATGGCATTTGGTGGTAAAGGTGTGGCCCGACATGATGGTAAAGTTTTTTTTGTCGAGGACGCGGTTGAGGGCGATACCGCCCTGGCGACTGTTATCAGCCAATCAGATCGCTACAATGAGGCGCGCGTCACTCGGCTAGTCAAGCCATCTAGGCTTCGCGGACCATCACCCTGCGCCGTAAGCGATGTTTGTGGAGGCTGCCAATGGCAGGGCATTTCCTACGAGCAACAGATGACGTGGAAAAAGCAATTTATCGTCAACTCACTTAGACGTATTGGCAAGCTTGGCGAAACGATCCACGTGGAGACCATGCCGTCACCGCAATCGAATCACTATCGTAATCGTATCTTGGTCAGGGCGAGGATTTATCCAGATGGTCGCATGGCAGTCGGATATTTTCGTAGATCCAGTCGAGATTTTGTCCCGATCTCACGCTGCGAGATTGCCGTCACTCGTATCAATGATTTTATCGCAAAATTAGCTGTCGTCAATTTAAAGGACGCGATGACCAGGCATGGTGTCAAAGAGGAGGTCCGCTTCAGATTTGAGATTCAAGATCTTCCCGCCAGGCAAGATGAAGAAGCACATCTTTTGATTAGCGTTTATGACCCAGATGACTCTAAATTTCCGGCGTCAACCATTGTGGATCATTTTATGGGTATGACGCAGGTTTTTTGGGCCGGTTCCATCAGGGACCTGCCAGCGGCTCCGATTACCGCATTTGAGACCGATCTTGGTGTCACCTTCCATACATCGGCAGGGTTATTTCAGCAGGTCAATGTGCCGCACAATCACAATGTCCGGCGTCTTGTGAAGGAAGCGGTTGATGCTTTTGCTCCGCGCCGAATTCTCGACATATTTTGTGGCTCGGGAAATCTCTCACTACCTCTGGCTGATGGTCGACGTCACATTGATGGGGTCGAGTTTTCAAAAAGAGCTATCGATACAGCAACGC